>JBAUXQ010000437.1:0-13025 GCA_049584355.1 Roseiarcus sp.
CCATCGACTATGCGACGCTGCGGGCCGACGCAGACGGCGTCATCAGCGCGGTCTCGGCGGAGGCCGGCCAGGTTGTGGCCGTAGGCGCGCCGATCGTTCGCCTCGCGCACGCCGACGAGCGGGAGGCGGCGGTTTCGGTTCCGGAAACCCTGGTCGATCGCGCGCGCTCTGACTCCGCACGGGTCGAATTCTGGGCTCTGCCCGGCGTTTCCGTCAACGCCAGGCTGCGCGAGCTGTCGCCGACGTCCGATGCGGCGACCCGCACCTACCCCGCGCGGTTCACGCTTGTCGACGCGCCGGCTGGCGTCAGGCTCGGCATGAGCGTCACCGTGTCGCTCGAGGCCGAATCGGCGAAGGTGGCGCGGATGCCGATTTCCGCCTTGTTCGACATCGGACAGGGGCCGAGCGTCTGGGTGGTCGATCCGGTCTCCGCAACCTTGAGCGCCGCCCGCGTCGTCCTCGCCGGCTACGACGCCGAATGGGCGTTCATCGGCGCCGGCGTGCCCGAAGGGGCGAAGGTCGTCGCGCTCGGCGTGCACAAACTCGACCAGGGCGAAAAGGTGCGCGTCGTCGACAGCCTGGCGGGGCTTTAGATGGGCCGGTTAAACCTTTCGGACTGGGGGATTCGGCATCCCCAGCTCCTCGCCTTCCTCATTCTGGTGATCGGGCTCAGCGGCGCTTTCGCCTATTCGCGGCTCGGCCGGGCGGAAGATCCCGCGTTCACCATCAAGACAGCGGTTGTCAGCGTCGAGTGGCCCGGCGCGACCGCCGCCGAAATGCAGGGTCAGGTCGCCGACCGGATCGAGAAGAAGCTGCAGGAACTGCCCTGGGTCGACAAGATCGACAGCTATTACAAGCCTGCCTTCGCCTCCATCTCGCTGAATTTCCGCGACTCGACGCCGCCCCGCGACGTGCCGATGCTGTTCCTCGAGCTGCGCAAGAAGATGAGCGATCTTCTGCCGGACCTGCCGGCCGGTGTGCTCGGACCCTTCGTCAACGACGAGTTCGGCGATGTCGATTCGGTTCTCTACACGATCGTCGGCGACGGCGCTTCATACGCGCAATTGAAGGACGTCGCCGAGGCGTTCCGCAAACGCCTGCAGCGCGTCGCCGACGTCACCAAGGTCGATCTCTACGGCGATCAGCCGGAGCGCATTTTCGTCGAGTTCAGCCACGCCAAATTGGCCACGCTCGGCGTCCCGCTTCAGGCCGTGTTCGATTCGATCTGGAAGCAGAACGCGCTTAGCCCCGCCGGCGAATTCCAGACCGACGCCCAACGCCTGCCGGTGCGAGTGACCGGCGCGCAACAGGGCGCCGAAGCGGTGGCGGAGACCCCGATCTTCGCCGGCGGTCAGACCTTCCGCCTCGGCGATGTGGCGAAAGTCGCGCACGGCTACGAGGATCCGCCGTCTTTCCTCATTCGCGCCCAGGGGCAGCCCGCGCTCGAGGTCGGCGTCGTCATGCAGAAGGGCGGCAATATCCTCGCCCTCGGCAAGGCGCTTGACGCGACGCTCGCCGGCTTCGAGACCGAATTGCCGCGCGGGGTCACGATTTCGCGCGTCGCCGATCAGCCTGAGGTCGTCGACAGGGCGGTCGGCGAGTTCACCCGCTCCTTCGTCGAGGCGCTGGCGATCGTGCTTGCGGTGAGTTTCCTGTCGCTTGGATGGCGCGCCGGGTTCGTCGTCGCGACCTCGGTCCCGCTGGTGCTGGCGATCGTCTTCATCGCCATGGCGTTCCTCGGCCTGGACTTGCAGCGGGTGACGCTCGGCGCGCTGATCATCGCCCTCGGGCTCCTGGTCGACGACGCGATCATCGCCACCGAGATGATTGTGGTGAAGCTCGAGCAGGGTTGGGACCGCGAGCGCGCTGCGTCCTTCGCCTGGACTTCGACGGCGTTTCCAATGCTGACCGGAACGCTGGTCACCGCCGCCGGCTTCATGCCGATCGGCCTCGCCAATTCCGCGGTCGGCGAATATACCGGCGGCATCTTCTGGGTCGTCGGCATCGCGCTCGCCGCTTCGTGGTTTGTGGCGGTGCTGTTCACTCCCTATCTCGGTTTCAAGCTCTTGCCGAACTATGCTTCCGGCGGCCATGCGCGCAACGAAACTGCAATCTACGCCACTCCTTTCTACCGGGCCTTCCGCCGCGCCCTTGAGTTCTGCGTTAGGCGCCCGATCGTCATCATTGTTATCGCGGCTGGGCTGCTCGGTCTGGGCCTCACCCAGTTCAGCAGGGTTCAGCAGCAATTCTTCCCCCTGTCCGAACGGCCGGAATTGTTTTTCGAGCTGAGGCTGGCCGAAGGCTCGTCGATCCAGGCGACCGAAGCGACAGTGAAGGAGGCCGAAAACCTGATCGCCGGGGACCCCGACGCGCAGTCCTATACCTCCTATATCGGCAAGAGTTCGCCCCGGTTCTGGCTCGGGCTCCAGCCAGTCCAGCCGAACGAATCTTTCGCCCAGATCGTCATCGTCGCGCGCGATGTCGAAGCCCGCGAGCGCATCAAGGCGCGCATCGAGGCCGCGGTCGCCAAAGGCGCGCTCAGCGCGGCGCGGGTCAGGCTCGATCGGTTCAATTTCGGCCCGCCGGTTGGGTTTCCGGTTCAGTTCCGCGTCGTAGGACCTGAGCCGGACGTCGTGCGCGAAGCCGCCCAGCGGGTGCGCGACGTCATGCGCGCCGATCCGCGGCTGATCGACCCGCACCTCAATTGGGGCGAGAAAATGCCGTCGCTCAGGCTCGAGGTCGACCAGTCGCGCGCCCGGGCGCTCGGCCTGACGCCACAAGACATCGCCGAGACGCTGCAGACCCTGGTCGGCGGAGCGACGGTGACGACGCTGCGGGTCGGCGAGGAGCGGGTCGACGTCGTCGCTCGCGCCATTCCCAGCGAGCGCGCGGCGCTCGACCGGATCGAGGATCTGACGATCGCCACCCGCGACGGGGCCGCCGTGCCGGTCGGCCAGGTCGCGCGCGTCACCCGCACGATCGAGGACCCGATCATCTGGCGCAAGGATCGCGAAGTCGTCGTCACGGCTTTGGCCGACGTGGTCGACGGGGTGCAGCCGCCGGACGTCTCGCGGTCCTTATGGCCGAAGCTCGCCTCAATCCGCGACTCGCTGCCGCCCGGCGCCCGCATCGAGATGGGCGGCGCGATCGAGGAATCCCAGAAGGGCACGGGCTCGATCTTCATCCTCTTCCCGATCATGATCCTCGCCATGCTGACGCTGCTCATGATCCAGATGCAGAGCTTTTCGCGTCTCGCCATGGTCTTTTTCACTGCGCCGCTCGGCATCGTCGGCGCGTCGCTGGCGCTCAGTCTCGCCGGAAAGCCATTCGGGTTCGTCGCCCTGCTCGGGCTCATTGCGCTCGCCGGCATGGACATGCGCAACACCGTCATTCTCATCGATCAGATCGAGGCGGACGTGCGCGATCGGGGCTTGACGCGGCGGGAAGCGATCGTGTTCTCGACCATGCGGCGGGCGCGGCCGGTGGCGCTCACGGCGCTCGCGGCGATCCTGGCGATGATCCCGCTCTCGCACAGCGCCTTCTGGGGTCCGATGGCCTTCACCATCATGGGCGGCCTGTCGGTCGCCACGTTCTTGACCCTCTTTCTGCTGCCGTCGATCTACGCGCTTTGGCACCGCCGGTCGCTCGGACCCGAAAACGCGAGCGCCCGCGCGCGCAGCGCACCCGTCCCGATAGCGCTCGGCTCGGCGACGCCGGCGGAGTAGCGGGGGTGATGCGGCGCGAGACAACTGGTCAGTGATAGCCGAGGTCGCCGCGCACCTTGCCGCGAAAGACCCAGTAGGACCAGCCGGTGTACATGAGGATGACCGGCAGCAGGAACAGGGTGCCGACGAGGAGGAAGGCCTGGGTCGCCTCGGAAGACGCAGCCTCCCATAGCGTAAACTTGTACGGCACGATCATCGGCCACAGGCTGATGGCGATGCCGAGGTAGGACATCGCGAACAGACAGACGGCGGCGATGAACGGCGCCGCTTCGGAGCGGTTGTTGAGGGACCGCCATTCCCAATATGCGATGAGCGCGGTGATGACGGGCACCGGAGCCAGGATCGCGATATGGGGCCAGGAGAACCATCGCTCCCAAATCTCGGCCTTGAGGAATGGCGTCCATAGGCTCACCGCCGCAATTCCGATCAGGACGCCGCCGAACGACAGCCGTCCCAGCGTCCGCGCCCAATCCTGGAGCGCCCCCTCGGTTTTCAGGATCAGCCAGCCCGCGCCGAGCAGGCCGTAGCCGAAGACAAGCGCGGCGCCGGTCAGGAATGAGAACGGGGTGAAGCAGTCGAACGAACTGCCGGCGAAGTGGCGGCCTTCGGTCTCGAAGCCCTGGATGAACGCGCCGAGCACGATGCCCTGGGCGAAAGCGCCGAGGATGGAGCCGTAGTTGAAGGCGCGATCCCAAAAAGTCCGATGCTCGGCGTCGCGGTAGCGGAACTCGAACGCCACGCCGCGAAAAATGAGCGCCAGCAGCATGATGAGGACCGGAAAATAGACCGCGGGTACGATGATGGCGAAGGCGAGCGGGAAAGCAGCCATGAGCGCAATCCCGCCGAGAACGAGCCATGTCTCGTTGCCATCCCAGATCGGCGCGATCGAGTTCATGACCAGATTGCGTGAATCCCGATCGGGCGCGAATCCGTAGAGGATGCCCACACCGAGGTCGAAGCCGTCCAGCAGCACGTAAAGGAAGACGCCAACGCCGAGAATTAGCGTCCAGATCGGCACAAAATCGAGGACGGGCTGGCTCATGGCCGCCCTCCCGCTCCGGTCGATGGAAGCGCCTGGACCGGATGCTGCGGCCGTCCGCTTTCGATCGCGTCGGGCTCGATCGCCGCCTCGGCGGGCCCGAGCCGGATCAGTCTGACCATCAGCGCGAAGCCGGCCGAGAACATGACCAGGTAGACGATGCAATAGCCGGCGAACGAAACAGCGACGTCGATGCCGGTCAGCGACGGAGACACGGAATCGGCCGTGCGCAGGAGACCGTAGACCGTCCATGGCTGCCTGCCGACTTCGGTCGTCGCCCAACCGGCCAGCACGGCGACGAAGCCAAGCGGCGAAGCCAGCGTGCAAAGCCATAAGAACCAGCGGGCGTCGAAAAGCTCTCCCCGCGATCGCAGCCATAGGCTCGCAACGACCACGCCCAGCATGACGAGAGCGATCCCGACCATGATCCGGAAGCCGAAGAAGGGAACGATCATCGGCGACGGGCGCTCGTCGGCCGGCCAGTCCTTGAGGCCGCGCACGGTTCCATTTGGATCATGGGTCAAAATGAGGCTGCCAAGGTCCGGAATCGCCAGCTCATAGCGGTTCGTCTCGGCCTTCTCATCGGGAATGGCGAACAGATTGAGCGCAACGCGGCTATGGGTGTCCCAGATCGCCTCGATCGCCGCCAGCTTCGCCGGTTGATGCTCGAGAGTGTTGAGGCCGTGCGCATCGCCGAGGAAGAACTGCAGCGGCACCAGCACGGTCAACAGCCACAGCGTCATCGACAGCATCGTGCGCGCCTCGTCGACGAAGCGCCCACTTCTGAGATAAGAGGCGGCGACGCCGACGACGACGAAGCCGGTGGTGATGTAGACCGCGTCCACGGTGTGGGCGAGCCGGTAGGGAAACGACGGATTGAAGATGACTTGCAGCCAGTCCTTGGGCAGGAAACGGCCGTTGACGATTTCGTAGCCGGCCGGCGTCTGCATCCAGCTGTTGGTGGCGAGAATCCAGAAGGTCGAAAAGAGAGTGCCAAGGGCGACCATCAGCGCCGCGACGAAATGCGCCCATCGCGGCACCAGGTTGCGTCCGAACAGGAGCACGCCGAGGAAGGCCGCCTCGAGAAAAAAGGCGGTCAGCCCCTCGTAGGCGAGCAGCGGCGAGATGACGTCGGCGGCCGCGTCAGAGAACCGGCTCCAGTTCGTGCCGATCTGAAACGGCATGACGATCCCGGAGACGACGCCCATGCCGAACGACACCGCGAATATCTTGATCCAAAACGTCGAGATGCGGAAGTAGATCTCGCGGCCGGTGGCGAGATGGAGGCCCTCCAGGACCGCTATGAACGATGCGAGGCCGACGGTGAAGGCCGGCAGGAGGAAGTGAAAGGCGATGACCCAGGCGAATTGCACCCGGGAAAGCACAACCGGATCCAGGCTCATTGGGACGCCGCCCTCTCTCCGACCGCCGCGCCCCCGCGCCGGACGCGGCGTCACAGTATCACGGACGGTCACAATCTCCATGACGCTGCTTGGGGGCCTTCCTCCCCCGACCAACCAGGCTTGACAGTCGAGTTCCGCCGGCTCCTAATTGGTGAGCAAGCCGAGTTGGCAAGGACCCCGCTTGCGATTTCGCAACCTCATCGGCGGCAGTCGGCTGCGGACGCTCCGGGCGTCGACGAACTCGCGGTCGTTGGCGACATAGAATGGCGACGGAAAATGGAAACTCGCTCTCTTGGGCCTAACGGCCCTCAGGTCTCCCTTGTCGGGCTTGGCTGCAACAATTTCGGCTGGCGCCTCGATCGCGATGCGACCAGAAAGGTCATCGACAAGGCCATCGATCTCGGCATCACGCATTTCGACACGGCCGATATCTACGGCAAGACCCGGTCCGAGCAACTGATTGGCGAACTCCTTGGCGCCCGCCGCAATCAAATCGTGCTGGCGACCAAGTTCGGGAAGGCGAGCGATGCGGTTCCTGGCGTGCGCGGCACGCGCGCATACATCCGTAACGCCATTGAGGCTAGCCTGAAGCGTCTACGCACGGACTGGATCGATATCTACTACATGCACGAACCGGACCGAGAGACTCCGATCGATGAGACTCTTGGCGCCCTCAATAGCCTGATCAAGGAGGGGAAGGTTCGCTGCATTGCGTCTTCGAATGCATCCGCCGTCGATATCGCTGACGCAGCCGCCTCGGCCAAGCGCAATAAAACCGCCGGCTTCGTGGCGTCCCAAGAGGAATATCGTCTGACGGAACGGGGTATTGAAAAAGGCGTTCTGCCAACGCTGGAAAGGAACGGGCTCGGCCTCGTCCCGTTCTTTCCGCTCGGCGGCGGCGCTCTGACGGGCAAATACCGACGCGACGAGCCGATGCCGGAGGGCGCCAGGCTCACTGAGGTCGAGATCAGGGGGCAGAACCGTTTCCTCGATCCCCATTGGGATACGATTGAGGCGCTCAGGACTTTCGCGGAGCAACGCGGCCATACCCTGTTGGATCTCGCCTTCTCCTGGCTCGCGCAGCGGCCGCGCGTCGCCTCGATCATCGCAGGCGCAACGAAGCCGGAGCAGCTCGAAGCCAACGCCACGGCGGTCGGCTGGAAGCTCAGTCCGGACGAGATGATGGAAGTCGACCGAATCGTCCCGGGGCCCGTGGTTCCGGTTTGAGCGACGTCGAAGCGATATCGTCGCAATGACTGGAAGCAACTCCTTCTCGGTCGCCGTCCTGGACGACTATCAGCGCGTCGCTCGCGGGCTCGCCGACTGGGCGAGCCTGTCGCCTCAGGCGGAGACCGTCTTCTTTCACGATCATGCCGGCGAGGGAGACCAACTGATCGCGCGGCTGAGGCCGTTCGACATCCTCGTTCTGATGCGCGAGCGGACCCGAATCGACGCCGCCACTATCGAGCGCCTGCCAAAGTTAAGGCTGATAGTGACCGTCGGGGCCTGGAACGCGGCCATTGATATGGACGCCGCGCAAAGAAAGGGCATTGTCGTCTGCGGCACCGAGGGTGGCGGTCCCCACGGCCCGTCGGCCCTGACCTGGGCGCTTGTTCTGGCCATCACGCGCAACCTCTTTGCCGAGGCGGCGTCGGTCAAGGCAGGAGGCTGGCAGGTCGGTCTCGGGGTCGAGCTCGAAGGCAAGACCCTGGGCCTGCTCGGCCTCGGGAAGCTGGGCCAAGCGGTGGCAGGCTACGGCCTTGCCTTCGGCATGCGGGCGATTGCTTGGAGCCAGAATCTAACGCCCGAGAAGGCTCGCGAGGCAGGCGCGGAGTGGGTCGAGAAGGACGAGCTTTTCCGCCGTTCAGACGTATTGAGCATCCATTACAAGCTGAGCGACCGTAGCCGCGGCATCGTCGGGCCGCTCGAGCTTGGCTTGATGAAGCCGACTGCTTACCTCATCAATACTTCCCGCGGTCCGCTGATCGCGGAGGAGGCTCTGGTCGAGATGTTGCAGGCGCGACGTATCGCTGGGGCCGCGCTCGACGTCTTCGACCGCGAGCCGTTGCCCGAGGCGCATCCCTACCGGTTCCTGCCCAATGTTCTCGCTACTCCCCATGTCGGCTACGTCACCGAGGAGACTTACCGGCGCGCGCACCCGCAGATCGTTGACGATATCAAGGCATGGCTCGGCGGCGACCCAATCCGAGTTCTGAACGGTTAACCGTCGCCCGCAGAGATTGATCGAAACTACTTATCATAAGCCCCGCAAACAATCGATTTTTACCCGCCTGCGCGTCCTGTTACCGTTTCTACGTCATCGGGAGGAAACAATGCGACAACACGCGCTGATACTGTTCGCCGGGGCGGCGTCCTTTGTGGCGCTCGGCGGCGCGGCTGCGAGAGCTGACACGCCGTGCAAGAAGGAAGACATTCGCTTCGTCAATTCGATGCGCGAAATCGCTCAACCCTACCACGCCGACCTGGACAAGGGCGGTCGCCTGTTCGTTCAGTCCGTTGGGCTGAACGACAAACAATATGTGCTGCAGCTCAACCAGAGCGATTCCGACAAACAAGTGTCGCTCATGCGCGCGGTGCTGGCCACCAATCCGGGCTGCACCGTGTTCAATGTCGAGCCCAACAACCTCCCCGAAGTTCGACTGATCGTGCAGACCGCGAACCAGACCGGAGCCTGGGTCGTCACGCACTGGTCCCATCCCGATGGCTTCTATCCTTACCAGCCGGGCAACGATCATTGGATCGCG
This sequence comes from Roseiarcus sp., assembly GCA_049584355.1. Classification (GTDB taxonomy): domain Bacteria; phylum Pseudomonadota; class Alphaproteobacteria; order Rhizobiales; family Beijerinckiaceae; genus Roseiarcus. The sequence continues at coordinate 8,933 of JBAUXQ010000437.1, forward strand.
CATATTGGCGTCAATAGCCTCGACGCCGGCGTTTCCGTCTCGCGGAGCCTCGTAAACGCGATGGGCGGACAGGGTGGGATCGTAGCCTTGCAGGGCATCCTCGAAAACAAGCCCGCGCAACTTCGCTTCGCCGGGCTCCAAAAGGTTCTCGCGGAAAATCCGGGCGTGACCCTGCTCGACCAGCAGACGGCCAATTGGGATCGCTCTCAGGCGTTCCCGATCGTCCAAGCTTGGCTTTCCAAATATGGCGACAAGATCAAGGCGATTTGGGCCGCCAACGATGATATGGCGCTGGGCGCCGTTGAAGCGCTGCGCGCCCAGGGACTCGCCGGAAAGATCCCCGTCGTCGGCGTGGACGGCATCCCCGAGGCGATTCAGGCTGTCAAGAAGGGCGAGATGACTGCGACCGTATCGAGCGACGCCTACTATCAGGGCAGCATCGGCCTGGCTATGGGCTACTGCGTACTAACCGGCCAAGCGCCGATGCCCGCGAAATGGACGAATGAACAGCGCAACTTCAATCTGCGCCTGATCACCATCAGCAAAGACAATGTCGACCAGTATCTCAACCCGCCGCCAGCGAGCGCTTACGCCGGCGACTGGGACTGCAACAAGCTCTGGAGCCGGGATACTGGACCCGCTGACTGAGTTCTGACGACCGCGCTGGGACGGCGGCGGAGCGCCGCCGTTTCAGTCCCCCAGGTTTGGAGCGCGGATTGGATGGCCGAATTGGGTCATGCGCGTGTGAGCCCAGTCGGCCGGCGGGTGGCGAGGCGCGGGGTTGGCGCCTCGACGATCGCGGCTACACTTCGCAAGAACGTCCTGGCGTGGACGCCAGCGCTCGCGCTCGGCGTGCTTTGCATTGCCTTTTCCATCGCCGACGCGCAGTTCGCCAGCCTAGCCAACATCCACACGCTGGCCAGTCAGGCCGCTCTCCCGCTGATCCTTGCGACGGGGATGACCTTCATCATCCTGCAAGGCTCGATTGACCTTTCTGTCGAAGGCGTCATGGCGGCGTGCTCGCTCACCTTTGCGCTGCTCGTACGCAACAGCAGAACCGGCCTTGACCTCGGCGTTCTCGCCATTGTGGCGGCTTCACTCCTCGGCGCGTGCTTTGGCGTCGCCAATGGCGCGCTGATCACGCGCCTGAGGGTGCCATCATTCATGGTGACGCTCGGCACATGGTCGATCACGAGCGGGGTCGCGATGCTGATTTCCGGGGGCCAGCCGCCTCAGATCCGGGACATGGGCATGCGCAATTGGGCGCTCGGCGACAGTCTTGGCGTCCCGAATCTGATCGTTGTCGCGATTGTCTTTCTGGCAGGCGGCTACCTGCTTCAGAGCTACACGCGATTTGGTCGCTACAGCTATATCGTTGGCAGCTCCGAGGACATCGCGCGGCTGTCAGGCGTTGCGGTCGACCGCTTCAAAGTGCTCGCCTTTGCTTTCTGCGGCCTGTCGTCCGGTCTCGCAGGGGCGCTCGAGTCGGCGCGATTGGGCCTGGGGCACGTCCAGATCGGCGCCAACCAGATGTTTCTCGCGCTAACCGCGGTGGTGATCGGCGGTACGTCCCTCAGCGGAGGGCGGGGAGGGGTCGTGCAGTCGATGGTCGGCGTGCTCATCCTGACCGTGCTCGCGAATGGCATGATCTTTGTCGGCGTAACGCCCTATCTTCAAACCGCGGTGCAGGGCGCGATCATACTCCTCGCGGTGATTGCAGCGACCTGGCATCTTCGTGGCCGCCTCAGAGTGGTGAAATGACGGCGCCGGTCCTTTCCGTGAATGCCGTCTGCAAGCGCTACCCCGGCGTCCAGGCGCTCGACCGGGTGAGCCTCGCGGTCGGCATGAACGAGGTCGTCGGCTTGATCGGCCAGAACGGCTCAGGAAAGTCGACCCTCCTCAAAATGCTTGCCGGCCTGGTGAAGCCGGACGAGGGGAGCGTCCTTGTGCGGGGTCGCCCTTTCGCCGGGGGTTTCGCCGCGGCGGCGAACGCCGGGATCGGAATGGTGTTCCAGGAGCAATCGCTGATTCTCAACGTGACCGTGGCCGAGAATATCCTGCTGGGTTGCGAAGGAGAGGCGGTCAGGTACGGATTCTACGACTGGGCAAAACTGCGCGCCTTGGCGCGCCAGCAGCTCGACAAGCTTGGTTGCGATATCCCGCCAGAGGCGATCACTGGCACGCTCTCGTTCGCCCAGCGTCAGATGGTTGAGTTAGCCAAGTCGATCGCCGTTGAGGATCGTGTCGGCGGTGATCCGATCATTTTGCTCGACGAGCCGACGTCAGTGCTCGATGCCGACGACATTGACACGGTCTTGACTCAGATCGAACGGCTGCGCTCCCACGCCGCCATCATATTCGTCTCGCACCGCCTCGACGAAGTGCTTCGTGTCTGCGACCGGGTTTATGTTATGACCAATGGGCGTTGCGTCGCCGAGTGCAACGCCAAAGAAGCCAATCCCGCTGTGCTTCAGCAACTGATGCTCGGCACGCAGCTGACGGAGGAATACCAGCGCGAGGGGCGACAGGCCTGCGTTGTAGAAGAGATCCGTCTCAGCGTGCGCAATCTCCGCTGCCGCACCAACTACCAGGATATCTCTTTCGATCTCCATCCGGGAGAGATCGTTGGTTTCGCCGGCGTCGAAGGTTCGGGCCGGGAAAGCCTCTGCCGGACAATTTACGGAGTGGAAGCGCCTACCGCCGGCGAGGTGCTGATCGACGGCCGAGAAGTCCGCTTCAGGGGCCCGGCTGACGCGGTCGCCCTCGGCATTGGCTATGTTCCTTCGGAGCGCCGGGTAGAGGGAATCGTGTCGGGCATGAGCGTCAGAGAGAACATGACTCTCGCGCACCTCGATGTCGTGCGGCGCGGCGGTCTGATCGATCTTGGTCGTGAGCGCAGCCTCGTTGCACAGTTGATGCAGCGAATGAGCATCAAAGCTCCATCGCCCAACACCCTCGCGGGACAGTTGAGCGGCGGCAATCAGCAGAAGGTCGTTTTGGCGAAGTGCCTGATCTCGGAGCAGCCTCGTATCCTGATCCTTGACCATCCGCTGCGTGGCCTCGACGTCGGAGCCAAAGCGGAGATCTTCAGGCAAGTGCGGGAGCTTGCGGCAAGCGGTATGGGCGTGCTGCTTATCGCGGACACGCTGGAAGAGCTGATCGCGCTTAGCGACACCATCCTCGTTATGCGCGATGGCCGGATTACTGCTCGCTTTCAGGCAAGCGAACATATTCCTGAGCCGATCGAGATCCTCGAGCACATGATCTAACCATGGCTGTGCCATTCATTTCTCAGAGGGCTCTGCGCGGCGTCACCGTCGCTCCAGCGATGGTGTTGGCCGCGCTAGTCCTCGGCATTGGGGTTTTCGAACCATCCTTTCTTTCGTCCTACAGCCTGCTCGTCCTGATACGCGAATCGGGCCCGATTCTCCTGCTTGCTCTCGCGCAAACGACTGTGATTATGCTCGGCGGAATAGACTTGTCAGTCGCCGCGGTCGCATCGCTGACCTCGGTGCTGCTGGCTCTCCTTCTGCCGCAACTGGGCGTGCTGGGGCTCTTGGCGGTCCTGCTGCTCGCTACCGGCATCGGCGCAGCGCAGGGCTATGTCCACGTTGTGGCCCAGATTCCATCTTTCGTCGTGACGTTAGCCGGAATGGGCCTGTGGTCCGGAATCGCGCTGTCCATAGCCCATACGTCGATCCCGGTCGACGAAGGCTATGCCGTCGTCGGTTGGATGGAGAGCACCTTGCTCGGCATCCCTGTGTGCTTCGTCTTCGGAGCGGGCGGCGCGACGCTGCTGTGGCTCGCATTCCGCTGGTCGTCGATGGGACGCTACGTCAAGGCGATCGGCTTGGGCGAGACTGCGGCGTTGCTCTCGGGCGTTCCCGTGAATTTCGTAAAGGTCGTCGCCTTCGCGCTGTCCAGCCTGTTCGCCGGGCTGACAGGCATGGCGCTGGTCGCGCGAACCTACAGCGGAAGTCCCTCGGCGGCGGCCAGCCTACTGCTTCCCAGTATAGCCGCAGTGGTGGTCGGCGGAACGGCTATAACAGGCGGATTTGGCAGCTATGAGCGCACGATCATCGGCGTCCTCATC
>JBAUXQ010000438.1:0-2594 GCA_049584355.1 Roseiarcus sp.
GCAACCGGCTGAGCTTCGCCACCTCGGAAACGGTGCAACGAACGATGCCCGCAAAGCTTCCACCCAACCTTACATCAAACCGGATGCGCGAATTTGCTGCATCCGGCTCTCCGACTGGCTTGAGCGGTTCAAACCCCATCTCGCCGAGGATTAAGCAGACAGGCTCCTAGTGACGGCGATCTTGTCGATCAGGGGGTTTCCAATGAAGAATTTACTATTCGCAGGAGTAATGGCGGGCGTCGGGGCGTTCGCTGGCGCGGTCCCGGCGAGCGCCTCGGTGTTGGATTTGTCGTTTACGGGCACGGGAATATCCGGCGACCTCTCTCTTTCGCTTCTCGGCGGGACGTCGCCGTATAAGGTCGCCAGCGTGACTGGATCGGTGGAGGTCGGAAGTACGGTATACACCATCACCGGACTGACGACCTACGCGGGCGACGACCAGTTGGTCTCTCCCTCCCCCTCCAGTACGGTCGGTTATGTCGATTTTCCGGGTTTATCGTTTGAAACAAGCGGCGGCTTCGCGGTGAACCTTTTTGCCTTCAACCCGACCAGTTACGGTGTGTTGCTGTCGGATCAGGACGCCAACGGCGACCCGTTCACCGGTCCCTATTACAAAGTTACGGTGGCTGATCCGCCTGCGGCGCCCGAGCTTTCGACCTGGGCGATGTTGGGCCTGGGGTTCGCGAGCCTCGCGGTGGTTGCGGCGAGCAGACGTAAGACGGCAACCGCGCTATTGGGTTGACGCTCACCTTTCGCGTCTTCTTTGACGCCTGGAAAGCCGCCGTGAGGCGGCTTTGCTTTTTGTGTTCGGCGCTCTCTTTGGGGGCGCGCGGGACTAAACAGCTAGACCAGCGCCAAATAAATTCCCTGCCCCGGCGAAAAAATTCCCTGCTCGCTGGAAACAATTCCCTGCTCGCGTCCCTGCGCAAATCCTTGTTCGGACGCGTGTTTCCTCGCCCGCTTCGCGGCCTTCAGGACGAGATTGGCGGACGGTGTCCGATTCCGCCGATTCCCACTGCGCTCTAGAAATCCTCTCCCGCCTCCTCCTCTTTCGTCTCGTAGCGCATGATGAGCGGCGCCTGGGCGAGCGCGAACAGAAGGGTGATCGGCAGGAAGCCGAAGGTCTTGAACTTGACCCAGACGTCGGTCGTCTGGGTGCGCCAGACAATCTCGTTGAGGACAGCCAGCGCGATGAAGAAAAAGGCCCAGCGCCAGGTGAGCTTGCGCCAGCCTTCCTCGGTGACGTGCAAAGCCCCGTCAAACAGGATTTTCAGCAGCGGCCGCTTGAGCCAGAGGCCGGCGAACAGCGCCGCGCCGAACAGGAGATAGAGCGCCGTCGGCTTGATCTTGATCAGCGTCTCGTCATGAAAGATGAGGGTCAGCGACCCGAAGAGGAGGACGATAACCGCCGTCACCAGCGGCATGACGGGGATGCGCTTCAGCATCGCGTAAGAAACCGCCAGCGTCACCATCACGCAGGCCATCAGCACGGCGGTTGCGGCGAAAATGCCGAGCCGCGAATAGGCGGCGAAGAACAGCGCCAGCGGCCCGAGCTCGAGCGCGAGCTTGAGCATCGGGTTGAGCGCCTTGCGCTGCGGCGGGGCGGCGGCTTCGGTCATGGGCGTCCTCGTCACTTAAAGCGCCGTCACGCCTCCGCTCTCAACCCCCGCGATCGCCTCGGCGAAGTCGCGGGCGGCAAAGGGCTCGAGGTCGTCGACGCCCTCGCCGACGCCGATGAAGTGCACCGGCAAGGCGAATTTGTCGGCGATCGCCACCAGGATGCCGCCGCGCGCCGTGCCGTCGAGCTTGGTCATCACGAGGCCGGTGACGCCCGCGGTGCGGCCGAAGATCTCGACCTGGCTCAGCGCATTCTGCCCGACCGTGGCGTCGAGCACGAGCAGCACCGCATGCGGCGCCTCGGGGTCGATCTTCCTCATCACCCGGATGATCTTTTCCAGCTCGCTCATCAACTCGGTGCGATTCTGCAATCGCCCCGCGGTGTCCATCAGTACAATGTCGACGCCAAGCTCGCGAGCTTTGGCCAGCGCGTCGAAGGCGAGCCCGGCCGCGTCGGCGCCCTGGTCGCGCTCGACGAGGGCGGAAAAGGTACGCCGCGCCCAGATGCGCAATTGCTCGATCGCCGCGGCGCGGAAGGTGTCGCCCGCGGCGAGCAGGACCGTCTTCCCCTCGGCTCTGAACTTGGCCGCGAGCTTGCCGATCGTCGTCGTCTTGCCGGAGCCGTTGACTCCGACGACGAGGATAACGAATGGGCGCTTATCCGATTCGATCGCGAGCGGGCGAGCGACGGGGGCGAGCGACCGCTCGATCTCGGCCGCGAGGATCCGCTTGACCTCCTCGGGATTGATCCCGCGCTCGTAGCGCCCGCGGGCGACGGCCTCGCGGATGCGCGCCGCCGCGCCGAGACCGAGGTCGGCCTGGATGAGAACGTCCTCGAGATCGTCGAGCGAAGCGGCGTCGAGCTTGCGCTTGGTGAAGATGTCGGCGACGCCCCGCGCAATGTTCGACGACGAGCGCGAGAGGCCCGACCGCAGCCGCTGAACCCAGCTCGGCTTCGGCTCCGCGGCGCCCGGAGC
>JBAUXQ010000439.1:0-2318 GCA_049584355.1 Roseiarcus sp.
CTGGTGCGCGATCACGCCGCCGGCTGCGAAGTCACGCTGGTCGGCTCGTCGCTCCTTGCCGTGATCGCCGAACGCGTCATGCGCGGCGAGGCGGTCGAGGATTCCGAGATCGCGCGCGAAATCGCGCCGTGTTTCGTCGAGCGCGAGGTCCGGCGCACCGACCATGTCGTGCTCGCCTGCACCCACTTTCCGCTCATCGTCGATCGGCTCGAGCGGCTCTCGCCCTGGCCGGTCAGCTTCGTCGATCCGGCGCCGGCGATCGCGCGCCGCCTCGATACGCTGATCGGCGCGGCAAGGCCGGGGCCGCCGCCGGCGCATCGCGGGGCGGCGATCTTCACCAGCGGCGAAGCGCCGCAGCCGGCGGTGCAAAAGACCTTGCGTCGTTACGGGTTGACGTTTACGCCGACCGCGGTCATCGGCGCGGCTCCGGCCTGATCGCCAAGAAAAATCCAGGACTCGGAGAGGCCGCCCATGCGCACATCGGTCGGACAGCCCGTTCGCCTCACCGATTACCGTCCGCCCGACTATCTCATCGACCTTGTCGAGCTCGATGTGTCGCTCGACATCCATGCGACCCGCGTCGTCTCGACCTTGTCGCTGCGGCCCAATCCGGCCGGCCGGGAGGGCGCCGCGCTGGCGCTCGACGGCGACGAGCTCCTGTTCATTTCCGCCAGATTGGACGGCGCGCCGCTCGACGACGCCGATTTCGAGGCGAGCCCGTCGCAGTTTTTGCTTCCCCGGCCGCCACAGCGCCCGTTCACGCTCAAGATCGAGACCCGCCTCGATCCGGCGGCCAACACCAAACTGATGGGTCTCTATCGCACCGGCTCGGCCTATTGCACCCAGTGCGAGGCCGAGGGCTTCCGGCGCATCACATATTTCCTCGACCGGCCGGACGTGCTCTCGGCCTATCGGGTGCGGCTCGAGGCGGATCGGGCCGAGGCGCCGGTCCTCCTTTCCAACGGCAATCTCGAAACCGCGGGCGACGCCGACATTCCCGGCCGCCACTACGCCATCTGGCGCGATCCGCACAAGAAGCCGTGCTACCTTTTCGCGCTGGTCGCCGGCGATCTCGGCCATATCCACGATTCGTTCGTCACCGCGTCCGGCCGCAAGGTCGCGCTCGCGATCTACGTCGAACACGGCCGCGAGGAGCGCGCCCACTATGCGATGGGCGCGCTCAAGCGATCGATGGCCTGGGATGAGCAGGCTTATGGGCGAGAATACGATCTCGATGTGTTCAACATCGTCGCCGTCTCCGATTTCAATATGGGCGCGATGGAGAACAAGGGCCTCAACGTCTTCAACGACAAATACGTGCTCGCGTCGCCGGAGACGGCGACCGACGACGATTACGCGAGCATCGAGGGGGTCATCGCGCACGAGTATTTTCACAACTGGACCGGCAATCGGGTGACCTGCCGGGACTGGTTCCAGCTGTGCCTCAAAGAGGGACTGACCGTATTCCGCGATCAGGAGTTTTCGGGCGACATGCGCTCGGCGCCGGTCGAGCGCATCGGCGACGTTCGCACCCTGCGTGCGGCGCAGTTCCCCGAGGACGCCGGTCCCCTGGCGCACAACGTCCGCCCCGAGGTCTATCACGAGATCAGCAACTTCTACACCGCGACCGTCTACCAGAAAGGCGCCGAGGTCATCCGGATGCTGAAGCGCCTGATTGGCGCGCAGGCGTTCCGCGCCGGCATGGATCTTTACTTCGCCCGCTTCGACGGCCATGCGGCGACGGTCGAGGACTTCATCGGCTGTTTCGAGACCGCTTCCGGGCGCGATCTGTCCCTGTTCATGCGCTGGTATAGCCAGGCCGGCACGCCGACGGTCACGGTTCGCAGCGCTTACGACGCCGTCGCCAAGACCTACCGGCTCGACCTCGCCCAGTCGCTCGCGCCGACGCCGGGAGAAGCCGTCAAGCTGCCGGCGACGATGCCGCTCGCGCTCGGCCTGGTCGGTCCCAATGGCGGCGACCTGGCGCTCGCGTCGCCGGACGCGAGCGCCGGCGAGCTCGCGAGCGGCGTATTCGAACTCAAGGACGCGCGGCGGTCGATCGTCTTTCGAGACGTGCCTCAGCGGCCCACGTTATCGTTCTTGCGCGGCTTCTCGGCGCCGGTGCGGGTGGACGACGATCTGACCGAGGAGGATTTGATCGTCCTCTCACGGCATGACAGCGACAATTTTAACCGCTGGCAATCGCTCCAGAGCCTGGCGACGAGGATCCTCATCCGCGGCGTGAGCGCCATTCGCGCCGTCCGCGCGCCCGAGCGTGACGGGGCGCTGGCGGCCGCCTTCGGCGCGCTGATCGAGGA
>JBAUXQ010000440.1:0-2218 GCA_049584355.1 Roseiarcus sp.
TATCGGGTGGTGGTCGAGGCGGCCGGCGAATACGGCCAGCCCTTGAGCGGGCGGCTGGCGCTCGAGGTGACGGGGTAGGAGGGCGGCCCCTCTCGCCTTCAGCGCGCTATCGGTCCATATATTGCGCGGACGCCGGTCGCGGCCCGCGAGGCGCCCGTCCGGAACAAAGGGAGAGAGACGATGGATCCGAAATCGACTGCGGTCGTTCTGATCGAATACCAGAACGATTTCACCTCCGACGGCGGCACGCTGCATGGGGCGGTGAAGACGGTAATGGACAAGACCAACATGCTGGCGAACACGGTCGAAACGGTCAAAAAGGCGCGCGAGCTCGGCGCGACCATTGTCTATGCGCCGATCACTTTCACCGACGACTATCACGAGCTCAGTCCGACGCCGTACGGCATCCTAAAAGGCGTGGTCGACAGCAAGTCATTTCGTCAGGGAACCTGGGGCGCGGCGATCGTCGACGTGCTGAAGCCGGAACCGAGCGATATCGTCATCGAGGGCAAACGGGGCCTCGATGGCTTCGCCACCACCAACCTCGATTTCATCCTGCGCAGCCGAGGCATCTCGACCATCGCGCTCGGCGGATTCTTGACCAATTGCTGCGTCGAATCGACGATGCGGACTGGATACGAGAAGGGCTATGACGTGATCACGCTCAAGGACTGCACGGCGACGGTCAGCGAGGAAGAGCAGCGGGCCGCGGTCGAGAAGAACTACCCCATGTTCTCGAAGCCGATGACCCATGACGAATTCCTGTCGGGTCTCGCGACCGGCAAAACGGTCGAAACGAAGTCGCGCGGCTATGAGGCGGCGTGACCCGATGGGCCGAGCGCGGGCGATCCACGGATTATGGTGAGATTGAACGAAGTCCGGCGGAATGAGGTCGCGGTCGAAGCGACGGGCGCTTTCGACGCCGGCCTCACGTTCATTGGTACGATCCGCACGCCATGGACGTCGCGCCTCGACTGTCCCCGCCAGGGGCGAGCCGACGGGCCGGTCTGCCGGATTGAAGTCTACGAGCCGTGGGTCGCGGCGCTGGACGGGATCGAAGCGTTCGAGCGGATCGAGGTTCTCTATTGGCTGCACGAATCGCGCCGCGACCTCGTGCGCCAGAGTCCGGCCAACGACGGCGCGACCCGGGGCACGTTTTCGCTGCGCTCGCCCGTCCGGCCGAACCCGATCGGGACGGCGCTGGCCACGCTCGTCGCGCGCGACGGCGCGACGCTCAGCGTCAGAGGCCTGGACTGCCTCGACCGCACGCCGCTCGTCGACCTCAAACCGGACCGTTGCCTGTTCACCCCGCTCGCCCCGCCTCAGAAGGGCGACTTTGAGACGGGATGAGGGCGCCGCCAGTTCATGGGGCAGGTGTTTGATTTTCGCGATTGCGAGCGCCATGTTCAAAGGCGTGGGACAGTCTAGTCGTCGTGGAGAATCCGCCTTGAAGCCGTCTGTCGCGCTCGCACGGCATCGAGTTGCGGTTCGTGAAGCAGCCGGGCGGTTTCGCTCGGCGAACCCGCGCGTCTTCGGGTCTGCGTTGCACGGCGCGGATGAAGAGGGAAGCGATCTCGACATTCTTGTCGACGCGCTTCCCGGGGCGACCCTGTTCGATCTTGGCGCCCTTCAAGTGGAGCTTGAGGACTTGCTTGGCGTTCCCGTAGACCTGTTGACCCCCGGCGATCTGCCGCCAAGGCTGCGGGAAGCCATTCTCGCCGATGCTCAAGCGATATGAGCTTGAGCCGGCTTGGCGATTATCTCGATCAGATGCTGACGGCCGCGAGCGACGCGCGCCGCTTTGTCGGTGGGATGAGCAAGGAGGATTTCCTTGCCGACAAGCGAACCCAGCAAGCGGTGATCATGAGTCTCGTCATTATCGGCGAGGCCGCCGCCAGGATCATGGACAAGCACAGCGAGTTCATCGCTAGCAATCCGAGATCCCCTGGCGCGGCATGAGAGGGATGCGCGATCGCGTCGCCCACGGATATTTCGACGTCAACCTCGATGTTGTCTGGGACACCGCTCAAACCGCTCTTCCGAATTTATTGTTGCGCTTGGAGCGTCTTCGTCGGTGAAGTGCTTCGCTATCCTGCCTGACCCTGTCCTTGACTCTCTCGTCCTTTCGGTCCAAAACAAGAACAAAGAGCGAACTTATAGGATGCAGACCGAATGTCGCCGGGCGACAGGGCGGAGGGGATGGCGCGTTTGCGGCGCG
>JBAUXQ010000441.1:0-11147 GCA_049584355.1 Roseiarcus sp.
CGCCTCGGCGGGGGCCCGGATCCCGCTCAGCGGATTGTCCGGGTCCCAGGCATAGCGCAGCGTCTCGAACCGCATCGCGCGGGAGTCGATCATCAAGAGCCGCCCGACCAAGCCTTCGTCGCCGTCGCCGAAGCCGCCGACAATCGTGCGGATCGCCTCGAGCGCCATCAGCGAGCCCAGCACGCCGCCGAGCGCCCCGAGCACGCCGGCCTCGGCGCAGGTCGGGATGGTTCCCGGCTCCGGCGGATCGGGAAAAAGGCAGCGATAGGTCGGGTTCGGCCTGCCGTCCGCGCCCTTCTCGTAAGGCTTGAGCGTCGTCAGCGTACCGTCGAACTCGCCGAGCGCGGCCGAGACTAGCGGGCGACGCTCATGGAAGCAGGCGTCGGACAAGGCGTAGCGGGTGGCGAAATTATCCGATCCGTCGAGCACGACATCGAAGCGCTTGACGATCGGCCGGGCGTTGGCGTCGTCCAGCCTCACCGCCAGCGGCTCGACCGCGACATGCGGATTGATGCGCTGAATCGCCGCTGCCGCGCTCTCCGTCTTCGGCCGCCCGATATCGCCGGTTCCATGGATGATCTGGCGGTGCAGGTTGGAAAGCGCGACCTCGTCGTCGTCGGCGATGCCGAGCGTCCCGACACCGGCCCCAGCCAGATATTGCAGAGCCGGCGAGCCCAGACCGCCTGCGCCAACGACGAGCGCGCGCGCGGCCTTGAGCTTGTTCTGCCCCGGGCCGCCCAGCCCATGCAGGACGATCTGGCGCGCGTAACGCTCGACTTCTTCGCTAGAGAGGGTCATTTGGCCGCGAATCTACATGGGGTCTGGTGATCAGCGAAGCCCTTATCCTCAAACCGGCGGGCACGGAACAAGCAGGGAAGTCCCGCGTTCGGGTTCGGTCAAGGCTGGAGGAGCGCGATGTTGAAATTTGGGCTGGGGGCTCTTGGCCTCGCTGGCGGCCGGCGCGGCGGTCGCAGAAACTCCGTCGCTCGAGGCTGATGCGTGCAAGGCGAGCGGACTCATCTCGCTCAAGCAAAAATATCCGCAGGTGAAGGATGTGCTGATCGATCTCGACAGCGCCAAGATTATCAAGGCGGACACTGCGATTGAGGACGTGCCGATCAGGACCGTCGTAATCGGGGACGCCTATGTCGAGCGCACGAAAACAACCAAACCGCAAACCCTCGGTCTGCGTGATGGGGACAAGGGCAAGGTTCTGCTGACGCTTTTTTCCGATAAATGATCAAGGAGAATTGGGGTTGGACCGCGGCTCGACCCACGCGCCCGCCACCGACGCTCGACGAGTTTATACTGTCTCCCGTTTCGCCTATATGAAAGGAGCATGCCTGCGTGTGCGCCTCGGGACGCCGCGCAAGCCGCTCGACATCTTTTGCGGAGGCTGGACGCGTGAGCGAGGACCCCATCGTCATCATCGGCGCCGCGCGCACTCCAATGGGTGGCTTTCTCGGCGACTTCAAGGACGTTTCCGCCCCGGCGCTCGGCGCACGCGCGATCGCGGCCGCCGTCGAGCGGGCGGGGATCGCGGCGACAAGCGTCGACGAAATCCTGATGGGCTGCGTATTGCCGGCGGGCCAGGGCCAGGCCCCGGCGCGCCAGGCGGCTATCGGGGCCGGATTGCCGGTCGCGGCTGGCGCGACCACGGTCAACAAGATGTGCGGCTCGGGCATGAAGGCCGCGATGGTCGCCCACGACCTCCTGCGCGCCGGCTCCGCTGATGTCGTCGTCGCCGGCGGCATGGAGAGCATGAGCAATGCGCCCTATCTGCTCGATCGCGCCCGCACCGGCTACCGCATGGGCCACGGCCGCACGATCGATCACATGTTCCTGGACGGCCTCGAGGACGCCTACGACAAGGGCCGCCTGATGGGGACGTTCGCCGAAGATTGCGCGGAAAGCTATCAGTTCACCCGCCAGGCGCAGGACGCCTACGCCCTCGCCTCGCTCGAACGCGCCAACCGCGCGATTCATGACGGCGATTTCGCCTGGGAGATCACACCCGTCAGCGTGAAGGCGGGCAAGGCCGAGACGCTCGTTAAGACCGACGAGCAGCCGCCCAAGGCGCGCCCGGAAAAAATTCCGACGCTGAAGCCTGCCTTCCGCGACGGCGGCACGGTGACGGCGGCCAATTCGAGCTCGATCTCCGATGGCGCGGCGGCTCTCGTCATGATGCGCGCAAGCGAGGCCGAGAAGCGCGGCGCTCAGCCGCTAGCCCGTGTGGTCGCGCATGCGACATACGCCGCGGAGCCGAGCAAATTTCCGATCGCGCCGATCGGCGCTCTCAAGAAGCTCTTCGACAGGACCGGGTGGAGCAAGGATTCGGTTGATCTCTACGAGATCAACGAAGCCTTCGCCGTCGTCGCGATGGCGGCGATGCGCGACCTCGGCCTTCCGCACGACAAGGTCAACGTCAACGGCGGCGCCTGCGCGCTCGGCCATCCGATCGGCGCCTCGGGCGCGCGCATTCTGGTGACGCTGATCGCCGCCCTGCGCGCGCGGGGCGGAAAACGCGGGGTCGCGTCGCTGTGCATCGGCGGCGGCGAGGCGACCGCGATGGCGATCGAGGCCGCCTGAGCCGCAAGGGCGTTGGTCACGCGACGAATTGCGCGCTCGGCGTCGACCGTGAGATTGCGCGTTCGTCTTCGGTCATGTCAGCGGGCACGTCGGCGAATAGCGGCGTACTGAGATAGCGCTCGCCGGTATCGGGAAGCATGCAGAGAATGTTTGCGCCTTTCGGCGCCTCGCTCGCGATCTTCAGCGCGCCGGCAAAGGTTCCGCCGGAAGTTATGCCGACAAAAATGCCTTCTTTGGCCGCCAGCTCCTTGCTGCAGCGAATGGCCTCGGCGCCCGAGATTGGGAGGATACGGTCGATCAGTTTCAGATGCACAGCGTCGCCGGTCAGCTTCGGAATGAAATCGGGCGTCCAGCCCTGCATCGGGTGAGGCTTGAAACTTGGATGCGGCGCAGCCGGCGCGCCGTCCGGCAGTCGCTTCTGCTCGATCCCGGATTCGAGCAATGGCGCATCCGCTGGCTCGCAGACGATGATCTTCGTCTCCGGGCGCTCGTTTCTCAGCACCCGGCCGACCCCCTTCAGCGTGCCGCCGGTGCCGTAGCCGGTAACCCAAGAGTCGAGCCGGCCGCCGGCGAAGTCATCGACGATTTCGCGTGCGGTGGTGCGGGAGTGAAAGTCCGGATTGGCTTCGTTCTCGAACTGCCGGGTCATGAACCAGCCGTGGGTTTCGGCCAGCTCGATCGTCTTCTTGATCATCCCGACCGCCCGCTCGGCGGCCGGCGTCAGGACAACTTTCGCCCCGAGAAAGCGCATCAGTCGCCGCCGTTCGACGCTGAACGTCTCCGCCATCGTCAGCACGAGCGGATAACCCTTCGCGGCGCAGACCATGGCGAGTCCGATGCCGGTATTGCCGCTGGTCGCCTCGACGACCGTCTGACCGGGCTTGAGTTCGCCGGATCGCTCCGCCGCCTCTATCACGCCCAGCGCCAGGCGGTCCTTGACCGAGCCCAGCGGATTGAACGCCTCGATCTTCACGTAGAGATTCACACCGTCAGGAGCGAGGCGATTGATCCGCACGACCGGTGTATGTCCGACCGTCTCGAGAATGCTCTGAAATCGCGCCATGCGAACCCTCCCGTCCTTCGCCTCAATACCCGAATATCGTCGCGACCGGTCGGCGTGAAAAGCGGCGTCGCCAAACAGCGTCGAATCGACGCGAGCGGCCTTCGGGCGGGCAGTTGGCTTCGAGCCAAGCCCCGAGCTCAGCGCGATCGATCGCCATGGGTCTCCGCCTCGCGCGCCGGGGACCCGCCAAAGGTCCGACGGCCTGCAATGTCGACCGTCGACCGGGCTTTGTCGAGTGGCGCGCAAATGAGCTTGTCGTTGCGCCCGATTTCAGCGATGGTTTGGCGATCGCCGGCTAACATGTCAGTCCGGCGCAAGGGAGGAACAAACATGCGCATCACCCGCCGAATTGCGATCGCAAGTTTCATGGCGATCGCGCTCGCCGCGCCGGCCTTCGCCGACGACAAGCCGCTGATCCTGCTCTCCGTTCCAGGATTGAACTTTCCGTTCTTCGTCCACATGATGAACGATGGACTAAAGGCCGAGGCGGATAAAGACGGGCTTAGCTACATCGAAAGCGACGGCCAGGATCAGTCGCCCAAGCAGACTGCTGACATTGAGGCGGCGCTCACCAAAGGGGTCAAGGGAATCGTGATCAGCCCGAAGGATCAGGACGCTCTGGCGCCAGCGCTACAGGAAGCGATCGACGCCAAGGTGCCGGTGGTCACGATCGACCGTCGGGTGCCATCGGTCACCGATATCATCGGCCATGTCGGCGCCGACAACGTCAAGGGCGGCGAGGCTCAGGGCAACCTCATCGTCAAGATGTTCCCGAACGGAGCGACGATCGTCAATCTCCAGGGCTCGCCCGGCGCGAGCCCGGCGATCGACCGCAACAAGGGCCTGCACAACGTGCTCGACAAGGCCGGTCCCAACTACAAGGTCGTGGCGGAGCAGACCGCCAACTTCCACCGCGACGACGGCCTCAAAGTCACGGAATCCCTGCTCGCCGGGATGAGCGCTCCGCCCCAGGTCATCAACGCCGCCAACGACGACATGGCGCTCGGCGCGATCGAAGCGCTCAAAGCGCGCAATCTCAAAGGCGTCGTCATCATCGGCTTCGACGCGCTGCCCGAGGCGCTGGGAAAGGTGCGCGACGGCGAGCTCACCGCGACGATCGAGCAATTCCCCGCGAAGCAGAGCGCGATCGCCGTCGATATCATGGCTGAGTACCTCAAGAGCGGCAAAAAGCCGGAGCAGCAGATCACGCTGCTGACTCCTGTCGCGATCACCAAGGACAATCTGAAGGAAGCCGAGCGCCTCAACGAAGTGAAGTAGCCGAAGGCGTGGCCTCAAGGGCGCGCCATGCGCGGCGCGCCCTTTTCCTCAACTGCCCACCCGAATAAGCGAGCGCTCCTGAATGGCTAACGCGCCTGCGGCGCTTTCATCCGCTCCTGCCAAGCTCAACCGTCCGATCCTCAAGATGACCGGGATCAGCAAGCGCTTTCCAGGCGTGCTTGCGCTCGAGGACGTGCATCTCGAAGTCGGCCAGGCGGAAATCCACGCGCTTTTGGGTGAGAACGGGGCCGGCAAGTCGACGCTGCTCAAGATCCTTTCCGGCGCGCACAGCGCCGATTCAGGAAAGATCGAACTCTTTGGCGAGCTGGTAGCCTTCGCCTCGCCCCACGACGCCCAGCGCGCCGGCATCGTCACCATCTACCAGGAGTTCACCCTCGCCCCGGATATGACGATCGCCGAGAACGTGTTCATCGGCCGCGAACCCGGCTCGAGACTGTTCGTGAGCTGGCGGCGCCTCGCCGAGGACACAAGCGCGATCACCGATAAGATCGGGCTCAAGCGCGACCCGATGACCCACGTGCGCGACCTCTCGGTCGCCGAGCAGCAGCTGGTCGAGATCGCCCGCGCGCTTTCGATGCGGTCGAAGCTCATCGTCATGGACGAGCCGACCTCGGCGCTCAGCGAAACCGAAGTCGCCAACCTCGCCCGCATCATCCGGACGCTGAAGGCCGAGGGACTGTCGATCATTTTCGTCACTCATCGGCTGGAGGAGGTGTTCCGCCTCTGCGACCGCTACACGGTGCTGCGCGACGGCCATTTCGTCGCCTCAGGCGAGGTCGCCGACACGAATGTCGACGCCATCATTCGGATGATGGTCGGCCGGGACGTCGGGGCGCTCTACGGAGAACGGCCGATCCCGAAGCCCGGTCCGGTCGCGCTCGAAGTCGAGGGCCTGACACGTCGGCGCACCGCGCAGGATCCGCACGCCATTGAGCTCGTTGACGTCTCGCTCACCGTCCATCACGGCGAGATCCTGGGGCTCGCCGGGCTGGTCGGCGCCGGAAGGACGGAGACCGCGCGCGCAATCTTCGGCGCCGACGCTTTCGACGCCGGCGTCATCCGTATCGATGGCGAGCCGGTGAGGTTCTCGGGTCCGCGCGACGCCATGACCCACGGCATCGGCCTCGTGCCGGAGGACCGCAAGAAGCAGGCGCTCTTTCTCAGCCTCGCAATCCGGACCAACATGTCGATCGCCTCGCAGGAGCAGATCAGCCGCGGGTGGTTCATCGACGAGGGCCGCGAAGACAAGCTGGTCGAAGAGTTCCGCCGCCTCCTCAGCATTCGAATGTCGAGCCCCGATCAGCTGGCCGGCCTCCTTTCCGGCGGCAATCAGCAGAAGGTCGTGCTGGCGCGCTGGCTGTCGCTCAGGCCGAAGATTCTCATCGTCGACGAGCCGACGCGGGGCATCGACGTAGGGTCCAAGGTCGAAGTGCACAATCTCCTGATCGAGATGGCCAAGTCCGGCATCGCCGTTGTCGTCATCTCGTCCGAATTGCCGGAGATCCTCGCGGTATCGGATCGCATCGTCACCATGCGCGAGGGCCGGGTGACCGGCGAGATCGCCCGCAACGACGCGACCCAGGAAATCCTGATGGCGATGATGACTTCCCACGGCGGCGCGTCCGAAGGTCGCGCCGGGGCTTCTTGAGGGTGCGATGACTGACACGAGAGCAGTGGAACCGAGCCCGGCTGGCGGCGTCGACATATTCGGATTCATCGCCAGATTCGCGCCGACCCTGTTCCTCATCGTGCTTATGGCCCTGTTTGCGGTGATGGAGCCCAGGTTCCTTTCGGAAATCAACCTCTTCAACGTGATGCGGCAGGTCTCGATCACCGGCCTGCTCGCGGTCGGCATGACCTTCGTGATTCTGACCGCCGGCATCGATCTCTCGGTCGGCTCGCTGCTCGCCTTCGCCGGACTGGTCGCCGCGGCGGTGGAGAAGGGCGGGCTCGAGAACCGCTTCACCGTCGGCGAGGGCGGCGTCGGCTACGGCTGGGGCGCCGCCGCCCTGGCGGCCATCGCGGTCGGGATCGCCGGCGGCTATCTCCAGGGGCTCGCGATCACCCGCCTCAAGGTTCCGCCGTTCGTGGTGACGCTCGGCGGCATGTCGGCTTTTCGCGGCGCGGCGCTTCTGTTCGCCGCCGGCGGGCCGATCTCAGGCTTCCAGCCGTCGTTCACCTGGTGGGGCCAGGGCAAGATCGGCCCGGTCCCAATCCCGGTCATTATCTTTCTCGCCGCAGCGGCGCTCGCCCATATCACGCTGCGCTATACCCGCTATGGCCGCCAGGTCTATGCGGTCGGCGGCAATCCCGAGGCGGCGCGGCTCTCCGGCCTCAACGTCAACCAGATCATCGCCAGCGTCTATGTCATCATGGGCTTTTTCGCCGGGCTCGGGGCATTCGTATTGGCGGCGCGGCTCAATTCCGCCGAGGCGGTCGCCGGCACCGGCTATGAGCTCACCGTCATCGCCTCGGTGGTGATCGGCGGCACGAGCCTGTTCGGCGGGTCGGGAACCATCTTCGGCACCGTCATCGGCTCGATCCTGATCGGCGTCCTGCTCAATGGGCTCGTGCTGATGAACGTCTCCTCCTACATCCAGCAGATCGTCATCGGCGTCATTATCGTGCTCGCGGTCGCCTTCGACACCTTCGCCAAGTCGCGCCGACGGAAGGTGTGAGCAAGCGACGGTTACGCGCCGCTTATCTCGCCGACAGCGAGTCGCCGCCGTTTTCGGACGCCGGCTCGTCTGCTCTCATCACCAGGCGTGGGTCGATCCACTCGCCGCCGCGCCGCAGCTCGAAGCTCAGCTCGGCCATCACGCCTTCCGGCGCGCGCATTGCGGCGATTGCCTCGCCGGTCTGAACGGAATCGCGCCTTTTCACGCGAAGGTCGCCGATATCGCCGTAGATCGCGGACATGAACCCGTCCTCATGCCGGATCAGCACGAGATTCCCATATTGTTTGAACTCGCCGGCGAAGAAGACGACCCCGGACTGCGCGGCCCCCACCACGGCGCCCCGGCGGGCAGCGATGGTGATCCTCTCCCTGTCCTCGATCCCGCATCCGTAGACGATCCTCCCGCGCACGGGCCAATCGAATTTCAGTTCAGCGCGCGGCCGCGCGGCCTGTGGCGAAACGGGCTCGGCCTCCGCGACTTCCGTCTGGGGACAAGCGGCGGCGGGCGCGCAGACGAGAGGCGCCAACACGATCAATGCGAGCGCGCCGAGTCCGTGGAGCATCTCGCGATCCATCGATCGGCTCATTGCCCGAAAACCTTGCCGCGCCGCGGCAGGAGGCGAGCGCGCATCAGGCGCGCGGACAATGTGAGCGTCCCGCCGGCCGTTGTCATCCCAATTCCCCGCGCCCCGGCGCGAGGGCGACCGCCTTGACCTGGGCGTGGACGCTCATGCCCTCGGCGAGGCGGACCGTGTCCCACGATTTTCGCGTCAGGCGCGAGAGCAGGCGCGCGCCCAAGCCGTCCGCGCCCAGCGCCAGCACGGCGATGATCTCGTCCGCTTCGACCGGCGTCGCCGAAACGATGCGCGCCGGCAGGACGTTGAGAATCGAGCTCAGGCTCGGCGGCTCGCGCGCCAGGCTGACGTCGCCGGCGATGACCCGAACGCGGCGATGCTCGCCGATCGCCGCCTTTGGCGCCGGAACGATGAGCGAGCCGCCGCGCACGCTCAAAGTGAGGAGGCCATAGCCGCTGTCGTGCGCCTCGATCACGCCGTCGAGCGTGACCGCGGCGTCGCGCGCGATCGCCAGCGGCAAGGCCGGGTCGCTCTGCAATTCATCGAGCGGTCCGGCGCCGATCACTCGGCCCTTGTCCATCAGCACGATCTGGTCGGCAAGGCGCTCGACTTCGGCGATCGCGTGGGTGATGTAGACGATCGGCAGCTTGAGGCGATCGCGCAGCCGCTCGAGGAACGGCAGGACCTCGTCCTTGGTCGCGCGGTCGAGCGCCGACAGCGGCTCGTCCATCAACAGGAGCTTGGGTTGCGATAGCAGCGCTCGGCCGATCGCGACCCGCTGGCGCTCGCCGCCGGAAAGCTTGCCCGGAGCGCGGTCGAGCAGCGCCGTAATGCTGAGCAGCTCGACCACTTCGTCGAAGGCGATGCGCCCGCGCCCAGCGTCGCCCTCGCCGTGCGGCGCGCCGAACAGGAGGTTGCGGCGGACCGAGAGATGCGCAAACAGGCTCGCCTCCTGGAACACATAGCCGAGCGGGCGTTTGTGGGTCGGCAGAAACGCCCCGTCCCGGTCCTGCCATACGTCGCCGCCGACCACGCACAGGCCGTCAGGAAGTCGCAGGAGTCCGGCAATGCAGCGCAGGACCGTGGTCTTGCCACAGCCTGACGGGCCAAACAGGGCGGTGACGCCTTTGGCCGGCGCGGTGAAGCCGGCGTCGAGCGAAAACTTTCCGAGCGTGCCCTTGAACGCGGCGCGGATCGTCTCGCCGTCGCTCATGCGCGGGCGCGCGCGAAGCGCTTCTCCAGAAGAATCATCGACAGGATCACGGCGAACGCGAACACCACCATCCCGCCGGCGAGCATGTTGGCGTCGCGCCAGCGCATCGTTTCGACGAAGTCGAAGATCGCGGTCGACATGACCCTGGTGCGGCCCGGGATGTTGCCGCCGATCATCAGGACGACGCCGAACTCGCCGACCGTGTGGGCGAAACCGAGCACTGCGCCGGTAAGCAGGCCGGGACTGGCGAGCGGCAGCGCCACAGTCCAGAAGGCGCGGCGGGGCGAGGCGCGTAGCGTCGCCGCGACTTCGAGCGGCCGGTCGCCGATCGCCGCGAAGGCGTTGCGGATCGGCTGCACCACGAACGGCATCGAGGAGACGATCGAGCCGATGACGAGGCCGGTGAAGGTGAAGGCGAGCGTGCGCGCTCCCCACAGGGACGCAATCGCGCCGCCCGGTCCATCGGGCCCGAGCAGGATCAGGAGGTAGAAGCCGAGCACCGTCGGCGGCAGGACTATCGGCAGCGAGACGATCGCCGCGATCGCCTCTTTCCATGCCGCTCTTGAGCGCGACAGCCACCAGGCGAGCGGCGTCGCGACAACGAGCAGCGACAGCGTCGAGATCGCCGCGAGCTCGAGCGTGAGCCGGATTGGGATCCAGATGTCGGATGGAAGGCCCAGCACGCCGCGGTCAGTTCAGCGCGTAGCCGAACTGCTCGATGATAGCGCGCGCCTCCGGACCTTTGAGGAAGTCGAGGAACGCCTTGGACGCCTCGCTATCCGCGCCGGTCTTCAGGAGCACGGCGTCCTGCCGGATCGGCGAATAGAGCGTTGGCCGAACCTCCCAACGCGTTCCCGCCGTGACGCCATGAAGTTGAGAAAGCGCCACGAAGCCGACTTCGGCGTTCCTCGTGTCGACGAACTGGAACGCCTGCGCGATGCTGTTCCCCTGCACGATCTTTGGCAGCAGCGCGTCATAGACGCCAAGCGCCTTCATCGTTTCGACCGCGGCGGTCCCGTAGGGCGCGGCGACCGGATTGGCTATCGAGAGTTTTTGGAATTGCGCGGCCTTCAGCGCCGCTTCGCCGTCGGTCACGTCGATCACCCGGCTCCACAGGACGAGCTTGCCGATCGCGTAGGTGAACAGGCTGTCGGCGACGGCGAAGCCGCCGTCGATCGCCGCTTTCGGGCGGTCGGAATCCGCCGACAGGAACACTTCGAACGGCGCGCTATGGGTGATCTGCGTGAAGAAGGACCCCGACGAGCCGAAGATAAGCACCGCCTCGTGTCCGGTCTTCTGCTTGAACAGGGCCGCGATCTCTTTCGCCGGCTCGGTGAAATTGGCGGCGACAGCGACATGGGTTTGGCCGGCGTCGGCCTGCGCCGCGAGCGAAGCGAGAAGCGCGCCCAGCGCCGCGATAAGCCCTGTCAGCTTCACGATGATCTCCCCTTGCTCATCGAACCGGGCGAAGGCGGCCTTGCCGTCGTCCCGCGCCTCGAAGCGTCAAGAGGACTCGTCACCCGTTATATGCCGTGATACATACCCCCCGTCAGTCTGGGGGCAAAGCCCAAAGTGGGAAAACGCATGAAAATCAGCGCGCGCAACAAGCTGCACGGCACGATCGTCGACGTCACCAAGGGCGCAACCACCGCTCATGTTCGCATCGACGTCGGGGGCGGCGCGGTAGTGACGGCGTCGATCACCAATGAGGCGGTCGACGAGCTGAAGCTG
>JBAUXQ010000442.1:0-2002 GCA_049584355.1 Roseiarcus sp.
GCCTTCGGCGCGCGCAGGGCGCCGAGCGCCGCCGCCGTTTGCCCGCTTTCGCGGACGATATGGCGGGCGAGCGATCTTAAGCCCGAAAGCGCGCGCTGGAGCGACCGGCCGTCGACGCCTTCCGCCCGTCGGCGGGCGAGAAAGGCGCGAAGGTCCGCAGGCGCGCAATCGGTGAAGTCCGCGATCCCCGGCGGCGCGCCGAACCGCTCGGCGAGAAAGGCGAGGAATTGCCGGGCGTCGCGTTCATAGGCCTCGATCGTGCGCTCGGACAGCCGCCGTTCGCCGGCCAGATGGGTAAGCCAGGCGGCTGTGGCTGCCGCGAGGTCGGGCGCGGCGGGGAGAAAGGGAGTGCGTTTGGGGTGTGAGATGCGGGTCATTTGGGGGCAATATGGGAATGGATCCTTAAGGCGCGGTTCCGAACGCTTCCGCGACTCGCGCGGGCCGCAAGTTCATGATAACTATCGACCGGTCAAATGGACTGGTCAAACCGATGGCGGACGTTCTCGAATACCAAGCCTCCGACGCCAAGGCGAAATGGGCGGAACTGTTGGACGAGGTGGAGCGCGGCCGCACCGTGCGCATCACCCGGCACGGCAAGACAATCGCGCGGGTCATCCCCGAGGCCGATATGCGCGCCGCCGAGGTCGCCGAGGCGATCGAGGGCCTGCGCGCTTTACGAGAGAGGACCGGCAAGGCGTCGCTCGACGAAATCCTCGCGAGCCGCCACGAAGGGCACAAATATTGAGCTTCGTCACGGACGCGTCGGTTCTGGCGGCATGGTTCCTGGATGAGAAGGCCGATCCGCGGGTTGAAGCCGCGTTCGAGGCGCTGTCGCGCGTCGAGGCGCGCGCACCCGGTCTCTTCTACTACGAGATTCGCAACGCCCTTCTCATGAGCGAACGGCGGCGACGCATTACCGGCGCCATGTCAGCTGAGTTCCTCCGCCACCTTGCGCGTTTGCCAATTCGGCTGGAGCCGCCGGGAGACGACACGAGCATCATGGCGCTCGCCCGCGCGCGAAGCCTGACCGTCTACGACGCCGCCTATCTTGAGCTCGCAAGGCGCCGCTCGATGCCGCTCGCGACGGTCGACCGCGCCCTCGAAAAGGCGGCGATCGCCGAAGGCGTCGCGTTGTTCGGGGCTTGACCCTTGGCCTTGCCCCGGCCGATGCTGTGGTGGCGCGAACGTTGGCGCATCGCCTCGCGGCGTTGTGGCGCCGTGGCGACGTTCGAAAAGGAGAGGGGAAGCTCCCATGCGGTTTCTCGCCTTCATCGGCGCCCTTGCGATTTTGGGCGCCATCGCCGCCGCGATCTACCTGTTCGGCGGCTTCTACAGCGTCGCTGAAAACGTGGACAATCCGGCGATCGTCGACTGGGCGCTGGCGAGCATCCGCGGCGCCTCGGTCGCGGGCCACGCAACCGACGCGCCGCCCGCCAATCTCGACGACCCCGAGACCGTCAAGGCCGGCGCGAAGATTTATTCGACCATCGGCTGCGTCAATTGTCACGGCGGACCCCCGGACGCCAACTGGGCCAAGTGGTCCGAAGGGCTGAAGCCGGTTCCGGCCGATCTCAAGGTGATGGCGAAGGAGCGGACTGCGCCGCAATTGTTCTGGGTGGTGAAGAACGGCATCAAGTTCACCGGCATGCCGAGCTTCGGCCTGGCCGGGGCGTCCGATCAGGACATCTGGTCGATCGTCGCCTTCATCAAGAAGCTGCCAAGCATCTCGGACGACGACTACAAGACCTGGACCGCGTCGCCCTGAGCCGCGGCCTCGCCACTCACCCCAGCAAGTCCTCGAGATGCGGGATCAGCGGCGCGTCCGCCGGCGGCATAGGGTAGCGGCGCAGGTCCTTTGGCCGCACCCACTTCAGCGCCTGCCCGTCAAGCGGCTGAACGAAGCCTTCCCATCTGCGGCAGATATAGAGCGGCATCAGAAGGTGGAAGTCGTCGTAAGCGTGGCTGGCGAAGGTGAGCGGCGCGAGGCAGGCCGCTTTGACGA
>JBAUXQ010000443.1:0-4255 GCA_049584355.1 Roseiarcus sp.
CTGCCGCCGCTTCCGCCGCCGCCGGTGGTCGAGCGGGCCGAATTCATCGAGTTCGCGGCGGGCGACGCGGCGGCGAGCGAATTGACCGCGCTGCTCGAGGGCCTCGGCTTCCGCTGCGCCGGCCGGCATCGGTCGAAGGATGTCGATCTCTACTCGCAGGGCGGGATCAACCTCATCATCAACCGCGAACGCGAGGGCTTCGCCCACTCGTTTTCGCTGCTCCATGGGCCCTCGGTGTGCGCGATCGCGCTTTGCGTCGACTCGGTCGACAAGGCGCTTGAGCGGGCAAGCGCGCTGCAGTGCCAGACTTATGTGGGCAAGATCGGACCCGGCGAAGCGACCGTGCCGGCGGCCGCCGGCGTCGAGGGCAGTCTCATCTACTTCATCGGCTCGGGCGATCCCGCCTGGCGCGAGGATTTCGCCGCGGCCGGGCCGCCTGCCGTCGAGGCGTGTCTCCGCAAGGTCGATCATCTCTCCAACGTCGTACGCCGCGCCGAATTCCTGACCTGGTCGCTGTTCTACGGCGCCGTGCTCGGGCTCAAGCCGCAGCCGCAGGTCGAGATCGCCGATCCGCACGGCGCGTTCTTCAGCCGTTTGCTGCGCAGCCCGAACGGCGAACTCAGGATCGCGCTCAACGTCGGCGAGGGGGGCGCAACCGGCGTCTCGCGCTTTCTCGACGCCTTCGGCGGCGCCGGTTTCCAGCAGATCGCGCTCTCGAGCGACGATATCTTCGTCGCCGTCGAAGCGGCGAAGGCGAGCGGCGTCGCCTTCCTGCCCATTCCCGACAATTACTACGACGATCTCGCGACCCGCTTCGACATTGCTCCCGATCTCCTCGCCCGGATGCGCGCGCTCGGCATGCTGTACGACCAGGTCAAGGATGGCGAGTTTTTCCACATCTACACCCGCACCTTTCAGGACCGCTTTTTCTTCGAGATCGTCGAGCGCCGCAACTACGACCTGTTCGGCGCCGCCAACACCCCGGTCAGGCTCGCCGCCCAGGCCAGTCTTACCGACGCCGATGAGCGCGCGGAGATCGAATTCGAATGAGGACGCCCAAACCGGACGCGCGCAATGTGTGGCGTGTTGAACGCCGTCTCACGGGAACCTGATCGGCATGCTGAACGGCGACACCAGGATCATTGCGCATGTCGGCTATCCGACGACGACGTTCAAATCGCCGATGATCTACAATCCGTGGTTCGAGAAGCGCGGAATCAACGCCGCCGTCGTGCCGCTCGGCGTCAGAAGCGAAGATTTCGCCCGCGCCTTTCCGGACATTTGCCGCTTCACCAATTTCCACGGCGCATTGATCACCATGCCGCACAAGATTGCGGTTATCGGCCTCATCGACGAGGTGTCGACCGCGGTCAAGGTCGCGGGCTCATGCAACGCGGTCCGCCGCGACGCCGAGGGCCGGCTGGTCGGCGACATGTTCGACGGCGAGGGGTTCGTGCGCGGAATGGCGCGACATGGGCGCTCGCTCAAGGGCAAGAAGGTTCTCGTCGTCGGGTCGGGCGGCGTGGGCTCGGCGATCGCCGCCTCCTGCGCAGCCGCGGGCGCGGCCGAGATTGGGCTTTATGATGTGAGCGACGCCGCGATGGCGGCGCTCGCGGGGCGGCTCACGCAGAGCTATCCGCAGCTGAAGGTTGCGACCGGAGCCAACGATCCGACCGGTTTCGACGTCGTCGTCAACGCGACGCCGCTCGGCATGAAGGCCGGCGACCCGATGCCGATCGACGTCTCGCGGCTTAAGCCCTCGACCTATGTCGGCGAAGTGGTGATGAAGCAGGAGACGACCGCGTTTCTCGCCGCGGCGCGGGCGCGCGGCTGCGAAACCCAGATCGGGATCGACATGCTGTTCGAGCAGATCCCCGCCTATCTCGAATTCTTCGGCTTTCCCTCGGCGACCCCTTTGGAGCTGAGAGCGGTCGCGGAGGTCGACTACTAGAGCCGGCAACGGCCGAACGAGGGAGGAGCGCAACAATGACTGCAGCAACCATGCACGAGCCGCAGGGCCGGCATCAGACCAGGATCGCGGCCGCCAGCGGCTGGATCGGCTCGGCTCTCGAGTACTACGACTTCTTCATCTACGCGACCGCCGCCTCCCTCGTCTTTCCGCAGATCTTCTTCCCGTCGGCCAACCCCACGGTCGCCATCGTCGCGTCGCTAGCGACTTATGGGGTCGGCTATGTCGCGAGGCCGATCGGGGCCTTCGTGCTCGGCCATTGGGGCGATACGCATGGCCGCAAGAACGTCCTCCTTCTCTGCCTGGTCCTCATGGGCCTCTCGACAATGGCCGTCGGGTTGCTTCCCACTCACCAGCAGGCGGGAATCTGGGCGCCGGTCCTGCTCGTGGTCCTGCGCTTGATCCAGGGTTTTGCGGTCGCGGGCGAGATCTCGGGGGCGAGCTCGATGATTCTCGAACATGCGCCGTTCGGGCGGCGCGGGTATTTCGCCAGTTTTACACTGCAGGGCGTTCAAGCAGGACAGATCCTGGCCGCGGCAGTGTATCTGCCCTTAAGCTATTGGCTTTCGAACGAGGCCTTCCTCGCCTGGGGCTGGCGTATCCCGTTCCTGCTCAGCGTCGTTGTGCTGATCGCGGGCTATATCATCCGGCGCGAGGTCGACGAGACGCCAGCCTTCACCGAAGAGCGCGGGCAGGGCGACGTTCCGAGGGCTCCGGTGATCGACGCCTTGACCAATCATTGGCCGGACATGCTGCGGGTTGTGTGCATGTCGTTGATGAACGTCATTCCGGTGGTGGCGACGATTTTCGGCGCTGCTTACGCCGTGCAGCCGGCCTATGGGGTCGGCATGGATAGAACCATCTACCTATGGATCCCGGTCATCGGCAACATCGTCGCCATCATTGTGATTCCGTTCGTCGGCGACCTTTCGGATCGGATCGGCCGGCGCACGCCGATCATCGCCGGCTCGCTTGCCGCCGGCCTTATGACCTTCGCCTACCTCTACGCCATCAGCATCAA
Organism: Roseiarcus sp.; assembly: GCA_049584355.1. Lineage (GTDB taxonomy): Bacteria > Pseudomonadota > Alphaproteobacteria > Rhizobiales > Beijerinckiaceae > Roseiarcus. The sequence continues at coordinate 2,991 of JBAUXQ010000443.1, forward strand.
AAGCATTCCACTCGCCTTCGTCCTGTCGATCCTGATGTGGGGCGTCGTCTATCAGGGATATAACGCGATCTTTCCGAGCTTCTATCCCGAGCTCTTCCCGACCCGCGCCCGCGTTTCCGGCATGGCCATCGCCCAGAACATTGGCACTATGTTGACGGCGCTTTTGCCGGCGCTGTTTGCGACGGTCGCCCCGCCGGGCTCCGCCAACGTGCCGCTGACGGTCGGCGCCTTGGCCTTTGGCGTCACCGCCATTGCCTCGATCGCCTGCTGGAGCGCGCGCGAAACCTACCGCATCCATCTCAAGGATCTCGGCGAACCCGGAGCCCCATCGGTCGACAAGATCGAGTACGATCGGCTGCGGCAGCAGAGCATTGCCTCCCCGGCGTGACAGGGGTTAAGAAAGCGACGTGCAGCGCTTTTCCGAATTGCGGCAAGGCGCTGCGGGCGGGAGGCGGAAGGAGGACGCGATGACCGAACTCGGCATCGTCAGACGCAAAGTCAAGCGCGCCGAACGCGCCGCCGTCGACGCGCTCGGGCGGTACGGCGTTGCGACCGTGCATGAGGCGATGGGGCGGGTGGGGCTGATGAAGCCCTACATGCGGCCCATCTACCCCGGCGCTTTGATCTCCGGGACGGCGGTGACGGTCCTGCTTCATCCGGGCGACAATTGGATGATGCATGTCGTCGGCGAACAGATCGAGCCCGGCGACATCGTCATCGCGGCGATCACCGCCGACTGCACCGACGGCTACTTCGGCGATCTCCTCGGAACCAGCTTCATGGCCCGCGGCGCCAGGGGCCTCATCATCGACGCCGGCGTCCGCGACGTGAAGACGCTGACCGAGATGGGCTTTCCGGTGTGGAGCAAATGCGTGAGCGCCAAGGGGACGGTCAAGTCGACGCTGGGCTCGGTCAACATTCCGGTCGTCTGCGCCGGCGCGTTGGTGAACCCGGGCGATGCGATCGTCGCCGACGACGACGGGGTCGTGGTCGTCCCGGCCGAGTGGGCGATGAAGACGGCCGAAGCCGCCGCGGCGCGCGAAGCCAACGAGGGCGACAAGCGCGCCAAGCTCGCCGCCGGCGTGCTCGGGCTCGACATGTACAAGATGCGTGAGCCGCTCGCCAAAGCCGGCCTCAAATACATCGACTGAAGGCGCCTCAAAAGTGAACGCCGCCGCGAAGCCCGTCACCGGGCCGTTCGAGAAGACCAAGGGCTGGCTCGACTGGTTCGATCGCCCGAGCAAGCCCCGCTTTTCGCTTCCCCC
>JBAUXQ010000444.1:0-2355 GCA_049584355.1 Roseiarcus sp.
CCGGCCGAACTCGAGGCCTCGCGCAAGCTGCTGGCCGAGGCGCTCGCGGGCTTGGCGCATGACAATATTCCCGCCGGACGCCCCAAGCTCGGCATGATGATCGAGGTCCCTGCCGCCGCCATCGTCATAGACCAGTTCGACGCTGATTTCTTTTCGATCGGCTCGAACGACTTGACGCAGTATGTCACGGCGGCCGGCCGCGACATCGGGGCCGTCGCCGAGCTCGCCGACCCTCTCAACCCCGCGGTGATGCGCCTGATCGCCTTGGTCGCCCGGCACGGACGGCAGACCGGCCGCGAGGTCAGCCTTTGCGGCGACGCGGGCGGCGACCCGAGGGTGATCGGCTCGTTGCTGCGCGCAGGCCTGCGCTCGCTGTCCGTCGCGCCCGCGTCCGTCGGCGCCGCCAAGCAGGCCATCGCCGCGATCGACTTGCGCGAAGCCGCGCCATGAACGACGCAGCTCCCGGCGCGACCGTCGCCGACTATAAGCGGCTCTTGCAGGCGGTGTGCGACAATCGACCCTCCGGGACGCGCGGGCGGCTTGCCGTCGCACTCGGCACCAACCGCTCTTTCGTGTCGCAGCTGGCGAATCCGGTCTATGCGATGCCGATCCCAGCCCAGCATCTGGAGACCATTTTCGAGGTCTGCCACTTTTCGCCGGCGGAGCGCGCGGCGTTTCTGGAAGCCTATGACCTTGCGCACCCCGGTCGGCGCGAGACCGGCGAGCCGGCGACGGGAATTCGGGTGATCAACCTCACCGTGCCCGATTTGGGGAGCGCCCGACGAAACCAGGCGATCGACGCCATGATCGCGGAGTACGCGCGCCACTTGGTTCGCCTTACGGCGACGATGAAGGACTAAAGCCGGCGCGCCGGAACGCCCGGGCAAAAAGGGAGGACGACGGGATGAAGCGGCTGATGAACGCGGTCGAATCCATGCTCGACGAAAGCCTCGATGGCTTTGCTGCTGCGCATGCCGACATCGTCGAACTCGGGGCCGAGCGGAAATTCGTCCGCCGACGGACGTTGACCCGGGGCAAGGTCGCGTTGATCTCCGGCGGCGGCTCCGGCCACGAACCCATGCATGCCGGTTTCGTCGGTCTCGGGATGCTCGACGCGGCCTGTCCGGGCCAGGTGTTCACCTCGCCGACGCCCGACCAGATGGTCGCGGCCATTGAGGCAGTCGACACTGGCGCGGGCGCCCTGTTGATCGTCAAGAACTACGAAGGCGACGTCATGAACTTCGAGATGGCGGGCGAGCTCGCCGCCGCCGGCGACCGGAGGGTAGAATCGGTCGTCACCAACGACGACGTCGCCGTTCCAAACTCGACTTGGTCGACCGGACGGCGCGGCGTCGCCGGCACTCTCGTAGTGGAGAAGATCCTCGGCGCCGCGGCCGAGCAGTCGATGGGGCTTGAAGACTTGCGGGATCTCGGACGGCAGGTGAACGCGCGCACGCGCTCGTTCGGGATTGCGCTTGCGCCGTGCACCGTGCCGGCGGCCGGCAAGCCGACGTTCGAACTCGGGCCGAACGAAATGGAAATCGGCGTGGGCATCCACGGCGAGCCGGGTCGCCGGCGCAGCAAGCTCAGCTCCGCCGACGCCATTGCCGAGGAGATGCTGAGCGCCATCCTCAGCGATCTCGCCCCGCCCGCGAGCAGCGAATGCCTGTTGCTTGTCAACGGCTTCGGCGGCACGCCGCTTATGGAGCTCTATCTCATGGTGAACGCCGCCCGACGCATTCTCGCCGGCCGCGGTCTGGCGGTCACTCGCTACCTGACCGGTTCGTTAGTCACATCGCTCGACATGGCCGGCTGCTCGCTGACGGTAACGCTGCTCGACGTGCGGCTCACCCGGCTGTGGGACGATCCGGTCAGGACGGCTGCGCTGTCCTGGTAGGCAGGCGGCCTGAGAGACGATCTGACAGCTCGGGATCACAGCCGCCGTGGCCGCTTTCTGACGTCCATCCAAGACCGCTTTCAAGGCCGGCTTTTGACCATTTCGTTTGTCGAATCGCGCCCGAGCGAATTGATACGACCCGTATTTCGCTCAACCGCACGGTCCGCCAAGGAGCGGAAGTGGCTCAGTAGCCTGGTTGGGTGGGCGGCGGCGCTCCGAGAGCGCCGCTCACCGACTGGAACGGCATTGCGGCCACCGCCCCGGTCGCATTGAACGGCGCGGCGAACGGGGCGCCGTATGTGTAGCTCGGCGGATAGCCGAAGAGCGCCGACACGCCGCCAAACACTCCGCCCAGGACCCCGCCCACAATGGCGCCGGCGCCGGTAAAGACTCCCTGCACGGCCTGGCCGGTTCCACCCACGACGTTGCCGACCGCCGCCACCGGGCCCCAGGCGTAG
>JBAUXQ010000445.1:0-2026 GCA_049584355.1 Roseiarcus sp.
CTGAAAGGAAAGCGCAATGCCCCGCTCCTTCTCCAAGCCGCACAGCGCGAGCCACAGGCTCGAACGGGTCAGCGAGCTGATCCGCCATGCGGTTGCCGAGATTCTCGCCCGCGGCGAAGTGCGCGACGATGCGCTCGATCGCCATCCGCTGACCGTCCCCGCGGTGCGCATGTCGCCGGATCTCAAGCTTGCGACGGTCCTGGTGATGCCGCTCGGCGGCCAGGGCGCCGGAGCGACGATCGAGGCGCTCGACCGCCACAAGAAGGAGCTGCGCGCTCTCGTCGCACGGCGCGTCAACCTCAAGTTCGCTCCCGATCTGCGCTTTGCCCTCGATACGAGCTTCGAGGCGCAGGCGCGCATGGACGCGCTCCTCAGATCGCCGCCGGTGGCGCGAGACCTCAAGAGCGGCGGCGATGAGGGCCAAGGATGACCGACGACGGCCGCGACGGCGGACTGTCCAGCCCCGAGGGGCGCGAGCATGAGAAGCCTCGTCAGAAGCGCTCTTCCCGGGTCGAGATCGACGGCTGGATCAACCTCGACAAGCCGACCGGCGTCTCCTCGACCCAAGCCGTCGGACGGCTCAAGTTCCTGTTCAACGCCAAGAAGGCGGGCCACGCCGGCACGCTCGACCCGCTCGCATCGGGCGTGCTGCCGGTCGCTTTCGGCGAGGCGACCAAGACCGTGCCGATCGTACAGGACGGCGCCAAGGCTTACCGCTTTCGCGTGCGCTGGGGCGAGGAGAGCGCGACCGACGACGCCGAAGGGGAGATCGTCGCGCGCTCCGATCGGCGCCCCGCTCCAACCGAGATCGAAGCCCTCCTGCCCCGCTTCGTCGGCGTCATCCTGCAGACGCCGCCGACCTTCTCCGCCATCCGGATCGACGGCGCGCGCGCCTACGACCTTGCGCGCGAAGGCGAAAGCTTTCAAATTCAACCGCGCCCGATCAGCGTCTACCGCCTCGTCCTGATTTCAGCCGAACCGGATGCCGCGGTGCTCGAGGCCGAGTGCGGCAAGGGCGCCTACGTGCGCGCGATCGCTCGCGATCTCGGCCGCGCGCTCGGCTGCTACGGCCATGTGATCGAATTGCGCCGGACCCGCGTCGGCCCGTTTTCCGCCGATGCGGCGGTTGGGCTCGACCGCCTGCCGGACGACCCGGGCCTGATGGCCCGCGCGCTTCTGCCGGTGCAGGCGGGTCTCGCCGAAATCCCACTCTTCGCCATCGACCGCGCCGGCGCTGCGACCCTAAGGCGCGGCCAGAAGCTGCTTCTGCGCGGGCCCGCGCCGCTGCAAGGGCCGGCCTACGCCGAATGCTTCGGAACGCCGATCGCCTTTGGCGTCATCCGGGACGGCTATTTCGTCTCGACCCGGGTGTTCAACCTGCGCGGATAGCGACGCTGCTCACTTCCAAGCGTCGAACGCCTTCTCCAGCATAGCCTGTCCCTCGGCGGATTTCTGGAACACGACCTTGGCGATGCGGTCGTCGTTGAGCAGCAGCGGGAAGTCGAACCAGGCGCGCGTCTGCATCAGGTCGAGGTTGCGGGCGGTATCGGAATCGCCCTTCGCCAGCGCAATAAGGAAGTAGGTGTCGCTGATCTTGACCTTGACGCTGGTCAGCGCTTCGGCGGCGGTCGAATCCTCCATGCGCATCTGCGGCAGGCCGACATCCTTGAAGCCGGTGATCGGGGCGCCATCGGCGAAGGAGAATTTGAGATCGATCGTATGCGTCGCCTGCAGGGTCGGATCGGTGTTTTTCCTCAAGGTCATCGTGGCGTGCATCTTGAGATCGGGGATGTCGGCCTCAGCCTTGACCGCCACAGTCGCCGGCTGGCCGGACGCCGCGGGAATCAACGACCACACCGTCGAGCCCAGGCTGACCACCGGCTTCTGCGGATTGTCGGCCGAAGCGACGAGCATCGCAGCGCGGCCCGCCGAGGGCGCGGGGGCCGCGGGCGCCGCAGGTGGATTCTGCGTTGCGGCCACCGGGTTCGCTGGCGCCCCTTGGGCGGCCGATTGATCCGCTTTCGGC
>JBAUXQ010000446.1:0-8669 GCA_049584355.1 Roseiarcus sp.
CGCACGCTGAAGAGCTTCGCCCTCGCCATCGTCGGGGCGGAGTACCTGCTGCGTTGGCTCGAGCCGGGAACCCACCGCTGGGAGCAGTTCGTAACCCCGATCGAGCTTACAGGCTTCGCGCGCGCGGCGAACCTGAGGCGCACGAGCCTTCGCGGCATCGTCTACAATCCGCTCGGCGCGGTCTGGCGGCTCTCGGGCGACACGAGCGTGAACTATCTGTTCGCGGCGCGAAAGCCGGACCGTTGAGCGGGCCTGCTCACTTCCCCGGGCACTCTTTCTGCACCCGGTCCAGCGCCTGGGCGAAGCCGGTCAGGGAATAGGTGTCAATCGATTGGTGGCCTCTGAGCGAAGCGGCCTTGATGACGAGCTTGGCGCCCTTGCGCATTTCCGTGATCAGCGCGGGTTCCTTGGCCGCGTTCTTGACCCACAGGTTTGCGCCCTTGGGCAGCATCTCGAACGACGTCTCGTCGACCAGCGCGACCGGGGCCGGCCCGGCAGGCGTTTTCGATTTGGCGTCGGACTTCGACGCTGGCTTCTCGCCCGGCTTCGGGTCGAGCTTCGCTTCGGTGGCGTCCGCGCCGCCTGCGACGTCGAAGCCCATAATGAACGACACTTCGTTTCGTACGCCTTCCGCCGGGCGGTCCGAGATGAATGCATAGCCCGGATCGCGGGTGAGGCTCGCGGGTTCACGCGATTTCGGCTGGGCGAGCGTGTAGCAAATCTTTCCCTTGCCGGCTTCGCCGACGAACACATTCCAGTCGCCGAAGGTCGCGACCAAGGCGGGCTTGGCGGTATCATCCTTCTTTTCCGTTTTCGCCGGGGCCTTGGCGGGCTTGGTCGCGGCGATTACGGGCGGCGTGAGGGCGCTGGCCGCCCAGGCGGCGGCGCCGACGAGCCCAATGGCGCGAAGGGACGAAAGGACGAGGCGCGTCATCGACAACAATCCTTTGAACCGGGCCCAAGCCCGGCTTGGGGGCTTCCCTGCCGCCTGATCGGGGCGAAATTCCGGCCTTTCGCCTTGCCGGGGCGGACGGAGGCTGCAATCCTGCCTTTGGTTACTGAAAAATTAGTAAAATTGGGAGCCCGTGATGAAAGCCCTGATCTGCCCGTCGCTCGGTCCGGCCGAAAATCTGAAGGTGGCGGAGGTCGACGAGCCCGTAGCCGGCGAGGGCGAGGTGCTGGTCGAGGTCGCCTATGCCGGGCTCAACTTCTTCGACACCCTCATCATCGAGGGCAAATATCAGGTGAAGGCCGCCCCGCCGTTTTCGCCGGGCGGCGAGTTCTCCGGCCGGGTCGTGGGGCTAGGCCCGGGAGCGGGCGGATTTGCGGTCGGCGACCGAGTCATGGGCTTTTGCCCCTATGGAGCAGCCGCGGAACGGATCGCGATCCCCGCCAGCCGGCTGGCCAGAGTCCCTGACGGGCTGGCGCTCGACAAGGCGGCGGGCCTTTCGGTCGCCTATGGCACGAGCCTGCACGCGCTCAAACAGCGCGCCGAGATGAAGCCCGGCGAGACCCTGCTGGTGCTCGGCGCGTCGGGTGGGGTCGGCCTCGCCGCGGTCGAGATCGGCAAGGCGATGGGCGCCAGGGTGATCGCCGGCGCGTCATCGGACGAAAAGCTCGCCTTCTCCCGCCGCTACGGTGCGGCCGAGACGATCAACACGGCGACGGACGATCTGCGCGCGCGCCTCAAGGACCTCGCGCCCAAGGGCGTCGACGTCGTTTACGATCCGGTTGGCGGCGCGCTGACCGAAGCGGCCCTGCGGTCGCTGGCCTGGAAGGGGCGCCTTCTTGTGATCGGCTTCGCCTCGGGCGAGATTCCCCGTCCGCCGCTCAACATCCCCTTGCTCAAGGGCTGCGACATCCGCGGCGTTTATTGGGGCGAGTTCACCGCTCGCGAACCGGAAGCGCATCGGCAGAACCTGGCTGAGCTCATGGATTGGGCTAAATCCGGGACTTTGAGCGTTCATATCTACGCCAAATACGCGGTGGAAGACTTCCAGAACGCCTTCGAGGCGATCGCCAAGCGCCAGACGCTGGGGAAGACCCTGCTTCGCTTCGGCGCGGATTAATCCAGCGGGTTGAATTTATGTTGCGATGCACAATATAGAGCCGGGATGAAGCGCCGCGGACCAATCGGCGAGGTCGATGATGGACGAAGCGCAATCATCCCAGGTTGAAATCCGGCGGCTTTGGCCGTCGGACAAGGAATCATTCCGCGATCATTTGCTGAGACTTGACCCGCGCAGCCGCCATGAGCGCTTCGCTGGCGGCATGTCTGACGATTTTCTTGCCCAGTATGCCGAAAACTGCTTCGGCAAGGGCGATCTCATTTATGGGGCCTTTGTCGACGGCAAGATGGTCGGCGCGGCCGAATTGCGCTCCAACAAGGCGATCTGGAGCGAGCAGGCGCCGTTCGGGCGCAACATTCACGCCGAGGCTGCGTTCTCGGTCGAGGACGGTTATCGGCGCCGCGGCATCGGCGAAAAACTGTTCAAGCGCATCCGGCGGGCGGCCACCAATCATGGCGTCGAGACGATTGAGATCGTCTGCCTGCCCGACAATATCGGGATGCAGAGCCTGGCGAAGAAGTTCAAGACCCAGTTCACGTTCGAGGAGCGCGCGCTGACCGGCCGCCTGACCGCGCGCCGGCCGACCGCGTTGTCGCTGATGCGGGAAGCCTCGGGCGACGCGTTCGATTTCGGTGCGGCGTTGTTCGACGCCCACTGGCGAGCAGTGGCGGAAGCGCGGCAAAAGAGCGCGTGACCGGTCGTAGCCGGGATCGATAGCCCGTCTAAAGACGGGCCGTGGATCGCGTCACCGCCTTTGGTCAAAACTCAATCAGGAGCGCCGCAAGGCCCGACGGCTCGCGGCCGCTGGGTTTTCATCCAATTAATGCCCGGGGAAGGAGACCAGACTGCGCACCGGGACACCGAGGGCTGCGATCTTGGCCGCTCCGCCGAGGTCGGGGAGGTCGATGACGAAACACGCCGCGACCACCTCCGCGCCCATCTGCTGCAGCAGCTTGATCGCCGCTTCCGCCGTTCCCCCGGTCGCGATCAGGTCGTCGACCAGGATCACGCGCTCACCCCTCGAGACCGCGTCGTCATGCATCTCCATCTGGTCGAGGCCGTACTCGAGCGAGTAGGGGATCGAAACCGTGGTGTGCGGCAGCTTGCCTTTCTTCCGGATCGGCACGAAACCGGCCGACAATTGATGCGCGACCGCGCCGCCGAGAATGAAGCCACGCGCCTCGACGCCCGCCACTTTATCGATTTTCGTTCCCGCCCACGGCTGCACCAGCTCGTCGACCGTCCGGCGAAACGCCCTCGCGTCGCCGAGCAGCGTCGTGATGTCTCGAAACAGGATGCCCTTTTTCGGATAGTCCGGGATCGTGCGGATGGTGTCGGCGAGATGCATGGTTCAAACTCGCTTTCCGCTCAGTCGTTCGCCCCCGGGCTGCCGCGCGTCGCCTCGAACAGGAACCAGGTCCGTCGTTCGGTCTCATCGATCCAGTTCTCGAGCAGGCTCGCCGTCGCGACATCGCCGTAAGTGTCGCAAACGTTATGAACCTGACGCATGATGGAGGTCAGGCGCTCATTGTCGTCGCGCAGCTCCGCCAGCATGTCCTTCGGATCGACATAATCGGCGTCGTTGTCGAGAATGCGCTGTCGCCGCGCGATATCCCCGATCGAGCGCAGGGTCGCGCCGCCGATCTTGCGCGCCCGCTCGGCGACGTCGTCGGTCATGTCGAAGATCTGCTCGCCTTGTTCGTCGAGGAGCAGATGGTAGTCGCGGAAATGCGGGCCGCTCATGTGCCAGTGGAAGTTCTTGGTCTTCATGTAGAGCGCGAAGACATCCGCCAGCAATCCAGCGAGCGCGGCCGAGATATCCCGCGTCGCCTCCGCCTTGAGGTCGGTCGGCGTGCCGAGGCGCTCGCGGACATGGGTCTCCTTCGCCGATTTCAACTTCGCCATCGAGGCCTCCTTCAGTGCGTTTCCCGCGTCGTCGCCCATGAAGAGCCGACATCCAGCGGCGAAAGCGAGCTCACGGGATCAAGGCCGCGCCATCCTGCCGCTTCGCCTCCCCGACCCTGATCGTCGCACGCCTCGCCTGCGGATTCCAGCCGCAAGTCGGCGCCCGGCGGGTCACGCCGCTGCGCCGCCTCGTTTCGCCGCCGCCGGCGTCACAGCCGCCGCTCCACCATCATCTCCTTGATGTGGATGATCGCCTTGGCCGGGTTGAGACCCTTGGGGCAGGTCTTGGCGCAGTTCATGATCGTGTGGCAGCGGTAGAGGCGGAACGGGTCCTCGAGATTGTCGAGCCGCTCGCCCTGGGCCTCGTCGCGCGAGTCGACGAGCCAGCGATAGGCCTGGAGGAGGACCGCCGGACCCAGGTAGCGGTCGCCGGTCCACCAATAGCTCGGGCAGGCGGTCGAGCAGGAGGCGCAGAGAATGCACTCGTAAAGGCCGTCGAGCTTCGCCCGCTCCTCCGGCGACTGCAGCCATTCCTTTTCCGGCGGAGGGGATACGGTCTTGAGCCACGGTTCGATCGATGCGTGCTGCGCATAGAACACCGTGAGGTCGGGCACGAGATCCTTGATCACTTCCTGGTGGGGCAACGGATAGACGGTCACCGGCGCTGCGACCTCGTCGATGCCGCGCGTGCAGGCGAGCGTATTGAGTCCGTCGATGTTCATCGCGCACGAGCCGCACACCCCCTCGCGGCAGGAGCGGCGGAAGGTGAGGGTCGAATCGATCTTCGATTTGATCCAGATCAGCGCGTCGAGGATCATCGGCCCGCAATCGTCGCGGTCGACGAAATAGACGTCGATATGCGGATTGGCGTCGTCGTCCGGGTTCCAGCGATAGATGCGGAATTCGGTCGTTCGCGCAGCGTTGGCCGGCTTCGGCCAGGTCTTGCCCGGCTTGATGCGCGAATTCTCGGGCAGAGTCAGTTGGACCATCGCAGCTCATCCATTCCCGGAACATCTTCCAGCGCGCGCATCAGCGTAGCGTCAATAAACCCGCGCCTTCGGCTCGATGTAGCCGATGTCGTTGCTCATCGTATAGGCATGGACCGGCCGATAGTCGATCGCCACCGTCTGCTTCACAGGATCGATCCAGGTGAGCGTGTGCTTCATCCAGTTGACGTCGTCGCGCTTGGGATAGTCCTCGCGCGCATGCGCCCCGCGGCTTTCGAGACGATTGGCCGCGCCCTCCATCGTCACCACCGCCTGCACGATCAGATTGTCGTATTCCAGCGTCTCGACGAGATCGGAGTTCCAGATCAGCGAGCGGTCGGTCACCGAGACATCCCCGCCCGAGCGCCAAGCGGCGTGGATCTTCTCCTTGCCCTCGGCGAGCACCTCGCCGGTGCGGAACACCGCGCAATTGGTCTGCATGACCAGCTGCATGTTGAGACGAAGCGCCGCTGTCGGCGTCTTGCCCTTGGCGTAGCGAAACCGATCGAGCCGGGAGAGCGGGAACTCCGCGCTATCCTTGGCGAGTTCGGGCTGGCGGTCGCCGGGCTTCAGCGTCTCGGCGGCGCGCAGGCCCGCCGCGCGGCCGAAGACGACAAGGTCGATGAGCGAATTCGAACCGAGCCTGTTCGCGCCATGGACGGAGACGCAAGCCGCCTCGCCCAGCGCCATCAGTCCCGATACGGTCGCATCGGGGTCGCCATCGACCTTGGTCAGGACCTCGCCATGATAATTGGTCGGGATGCCGCCCATATTGTAGTGGACGGTCGGCAAAACGGGGATCGGCTCCTTGCTGAGATCGACGCCGGCGAAGATGCGGGCGCTGTCGGAAATGCCGGGCAGCCGCTCGTGCAGCACCTTGGGGTCGAGATGATCGAGGTGCAGGAAGATGTGGTCCTTGTTCTTGCCCACGCCGCGGCCTTCGCGAATCTCCATCGTCATCGCCCGGCTGACGACGTCGCGCGAGGCCAAGTCTTTCGCGTGCGGCGCGTACCGCTCCATGAAGCGCTCGCCCTCCGAATTGACGAGATAGCCGCCTTCGCCGCGCGCGCCCTCGGTAATGAGGCAGCCGGCGCCGTAGATCCCGGTGGGATGGAACTGCACGAATTCCATGTCCTGCAGCGGCAGGCCGGCGCGCAACGCCATCGCGTTGCCGTCGCCGGTGCAGGTGTGGGCCGAAGTCGCCGAGAAATAGGCGCGTCCGTAGCCGCCGGTGGCGAGGATGGTGATCTGGGCCCGGAACCGATGAATGGTTCCGTCATCCAGCTTGAGACAGACAACGCCACGCACCGCGCCCTCGGCGTCGCGGATGAGGTCGATGGCGAAATATTCGATGAAGAACTGACACTTCGCCTTCAGCGCCTGGCCGTAGAGCGTGTGCAGGATGGCGTGGCCGGTACGATCGGCGGCGGCGCAAGTGCGCTGCGCGACGCCTTTGCCGAATTCGGTCGTCATGCCGCCGAACGGGCGCTGGTAGATCTTGCCGACCTCGGTGCGGGAGAACGGTACGCCCCAATGGTCCAGTTCGTAGACTGCGGCCGGCGCGTGACGGCACATGTATTCGATCGCATCCTGGTCGCCGAGCCAATCGGAGCCCTTGACGGTGTCGTACATGTGCCACCGCCAGTCGTCCGGGCCCATGTTGCCGAGGGCGGCGGAAATCCCGCCTTGCGCCGCGACCGTATGCGAGCGGGTCGGGAATACTTTCGAGATGCACGCCGTGCGCAGGCCGGCTTGGGCGCAGCCGACGCTGGCGCGCAGGCCCGCGCCGCCGGCGCCGACCACGACGACATCGAACGTGTGGTCGGTGATCGGATAGGCCTTGCCCCCGAGCGCCGGCGCGCTCTGCGCGGAAGAGCCATTGGTCGCCATCGAGGGTCCGTCTTCCTAAGGGTTGCTCAGGTGAAGGCGATGCGCAGCGTCGCGTAGACGCATGCGACCACCAGAAGCGCGGCGAAAAGGGTGTTGGCGGCCAGCGCCCACGCGCGCGACTGGCCGTTGATGTAATCGACGATGATGGAGCGCATGCCGAGCTCCATGTGGACGATCCCCGCGAGCACGAACGCCAGCAGCAGGATCGCCGGAATCGGGCGCGCGAGCTCCGCCCGGACGCCGTTATAGTCCTTGCGCAACAGGTCGAGGATCAGCCAGACGAAGCCGACAGTGAGCGGGATGAGCGCGATCGAGGTGACGTGAACAAACCACGCATCGGTTGTTCCCGTGCGCGCCGCGCCGAGAAATCGGACCCGCCCGAGGGGAGTGCGCAGATCGCTGGGATGCTCGGCCATCGCGGTGCTCCGTTAGCGGACGGCGTAGCCTACGCCCCAGACGACGATGGTCAACGCAAAACCTCCGATCAAGGTCGCCCACGCCATCTGATCGCGCAAGGGCGCGTCCAGGCCGTAGCCGGAGTCCCAGACAATATGGCGAATGCCGCCGATGAGGTGATGAAAGAGCGACCACGTAAAGCCGAACAGGACGAGGCGGCCGATGAACGATTGGATGAATCCGGAAAAGACCGCGAACGTCGCTGCGTCCGCCGATGCGGCGATCAGAAACCAGGCGAGCAGCAGGACGCCGACGTAGAGGGCGCCGCCGGTGATCCGGTGGACGATCGACATCGCCATCGTCATCGTCAGGCGATAGACGCTCAGATGCGGCGACAACGGCCGCGGCCGGCGCGGACCAGGCAGAGCGTCGCTTGACGCCATGACTATGATTCCCACTGCTGTTTGATTGGCGTTTTAGACCGCTGGGTCGACGCCCGCAACGGCCATCGTCTCGGCCCTAACTTCCCGACCTGCATCGCTTCATCGGCCGAGGAGCGTCTCGACTTCGACCCGCGTCGGCGGATCGGAGCCCTTGCGCGTGCAGGTGATCGCTGAGGCAGCCGCCGCGAACCGCAGCCACCTTTCAAGTTCGCTTCGAGACGGCGCGGGCGCTTCCGCGCCGAGCGAATGGTCGCGATCCATCGCCGACAGCAGGGCGGACATGAAACTGTCGCCGGCGCCGACGGTGTCGACGACCTCGACGAGCGGCGCCGCGATTTCCACCTTGTCCTTGCCCAGAATGGCGAGAGCGCCGCGTTCCCCGAGCGTCGCGACGCAAAATCGTGGACCCGACTTGGTCCAGGCGGCGAGAGTGTCCGCGATCGAGCGGTCGGGATAGAGCCACTCGAGGTCCTCCTCGCTCGCCTTGACGATGCGGGCGAGGGAAACCTGCCTCTCGACCAGCCTTGCGACCGATTCACGATCCGGGGTCACGAACGGGCGGATGTTGGGATCAAAGCTCACCGTCGCGCGGGGACCCGCAAGGCGCATCGCTTCGACCACGGCCTCGCCATGGCGCTCGACGGCGGAAAAGGAGCCGACATGCAAGTGCTGCGCGGCTTTTGGCCATTCCTTCGGGAAAGGCCAGCGACCGTCGTAAGCCGTGCCGTCGAGATAGAATGAATAGCGGGATCCAGTCTTGGCGGTGCCGCGCATGACGAAGGCGAGGGTGGTCGGGCGGATGTCGCGGGCGACAAAGCCGAGATCGACGCCGCTTGCCGCGAGCGCTGCGGCAAGCGCTTCGCCATTGCCGTCTGCGGAGATCCGCGAGACGAAAGCGGTTTGCGAGCCCAATCGGGCGAGGCCGATCGCGACATTATAGGGCGATCCCCCCAGCACCGCGTCGTAGGCGTTGGCCTTGA
>JBAUXQ010000447.1:0-4008 GCA_049584355.1 Roseiarcus sp.
CGCATCGACCAGCACGATCGCGAGGTCGGCGTTGGACGCCCCGGTCGCCATGTTGCGGGTATATTGCTCGTGGCCGGGCGTATCGGCGACGATGAACGAGCGTCGGGCGGTGGCGAAGTAGCGATAAGCGACGTCGATGGTGATGCCCTGCTCGCGCTCGGCTTCGAGCCCGTCGACCAGGAGCGCGTAATCGATGTCGTCGCCAGTCGTGCCGAATTTCTTCGAGTCGCGTTCGAGCGCCGATAGCTGGTCGTCGAAGATCAGCTTCTGCTCGTACAGCAATCGCCCAATGAGCGTCGACTTGCCGTCGTCGACCGACCCGCAGGTAAGGAGCCTGAGGGTGGGCGGCGCCGTCTCTGTCGGAACGACGTTCATCGTAGGCCGTCATTGCGAGGAGCGAAGCGACGCGGCAATCCAGGAGTCCTAGCGCGCCCTACGTTCTCTGGATTGCTTCGCTGCGCTGGCAATGACGGATCTGGTTCTGCCAATTGGGTCATCATGCTCTAGAAGTACCCCTCGCGCTTCTTCTTTTCCATCGACGAGGCTTCGTCGGCGTCGATCAGCCGGCCTTGACGCTCCGACGTGGTGGTCTTGCGCATTTCGGCGATGATGTCGCGGAGGGTGTCGGCCTCAGACTCGATTGCGCCGGTCAGCGGATAGCAGCCGAGGGTGCGGAAGCGCACCCGCCGCATTGTCGGCCGTTCGCCAGGCTCAAGCGGCAGCCGGTCGTCGTCGACCATGATGAGGGCGCCCGAGCGCTCGACCACCGGGCGGAGCTTTGAGAAATAGAGCGGCACGACCGGAATGTCTTCGGCCAGCACATATTCCCAGATGTCGAGCTCGGTCCAGTTCGAGAGCGGGAAGACGCGCATCGATTCGCCCTCGCGCAGGCGGGTGTTGAAGAGCCGCCACAGTTCGGGGCGCTGGTTGCGCGGGTCCCACGCATGCGCGGCCGAGCGAAACGAAAAGATGCGCTCCTTGGCGCGGCTCTTCTCCTCGTCCCGCCGCGCGCCGCCGAACGCGGCGTCGAAGCGTCCGCGATCGAGCGCCTGCCGAAGCGCTTCGGTCTTCATCACCTGGGTGTGGAGCTGCGAGCCCGAGGCGATTGGCGATATGCCGCGCCGGACTCCGTCCTCATTGACGTGGACGATGAGATCGAGGCCAAGCCGGCGCGCCGTCGCGTCGCGGAACGCGATCATCTCGCGAAATTTCCAGGTCGTGTCGATGTGCAGCAGCGGGAACGGCGGCTTGCCGGGATGGAACGCCTTCATCGCCACATGAAGCATGACGCTCGAGTCCTTGCCGATCGAATACAGCATCACGGGGTTGCGCATTTCGGCGACGACTTCCCGCATGATCTGAATCGACTCGGCCTCCAGCCGCCGGAGATGAGCCGGCAATTCGCTTGCCATAGAAAATTCCCTTGAGACGGCGCGTTCCATAGGCGGCTTCCGGACGGAAGGCAATCATTTAAACTATGCGGAAAAGTTGTTATTAGTAGCAGACATATCCAGTTTGTAATACAGGCATTCGCCTGCGCGCGCGCATTGACTCTGGTCCGGACGGCGCCCATCGATACCGCCGCGTTCGGCGGGATATCGAAAGGGAGATCGACCCGTGTCCAATCCGGTGATCATGGCGCCCTCGATCCTGTCGGCGGATTTCGCCCAGCTCGGCGAGGAGGTGCGCGCGGTCGCCGTCGCCGGCGCCGACTGGATCCATCTCGATGTGATGGACGGCCATTTCGTGCCCAATATCACCTTCGGTCCGCCGGTCGTCGCGGCGTTGAGGCCGCACACCACCAAGCCCTTCGACTGCCACCTGATGATCGAGCCCTGCGATCCCTATCTCGAGGCCTTCGCCAATGCGGGCGCCGATCACATCACAATCCACGCCGAAGCGACCAGGCATCTCGACCGCTCGCTTCAGGAGATCCGCAGGCTCGGCAAAAAGGCCGGAGTCGCGATCAATCCGGCGACGCCGGAGAGCGCGATCGAATATGTGCTCGACCGGCTCGACACGATCCTTGTCATGACCGTCAATCCGGGCTTCGGCGGCCAGGCGTTCATTCCCGCCATGCTCGACAAGATCACGCGGGTGAAACGCATGATCGGGGAGCGCAAGATAGACATCGAGGTCGATGGCGGCGTCTCGCCGCAAACCGCGCCCCTGCTCGCGCGAGCGGGCGCCACCGTTTTCGTCGCCGGTTCGCACGTCTTCGACGGCGGGGCGAATCTTTACGGCCGCAACATCGCCGCCATCCGCGAGGCGGCCTAAAAGTCGCTTCGCTCCTATAGGCCACGTCATGGCCGGGCTTGACCCGGCCATCCACGAGATCACCACGCTGTCAGAATAAGGCTCTGGAAAGTCAGCACATTTACATCCCCAAGACATTTCAGCGCCGCTGCGTAGATGGCCGGGTCAAGGCCGGCCATGACGATGAAAGGCCATAATAAGAGCGCGACAAAAGATTGCAAAAGTCAGAAATTTTGGTTACAGTTTCTTTTTACCAGAAATGGCGAGCCAACCCATGGACGAGCAAAGACAACCGAAGCGGCATACGCAATTCAGCCGGGCGACGCGGGGAAAGCGCATTCTCGACCGGCTTCGCGAAGGCTGGGCCTATGACGAGGTCGCGCGCGAGGAGGGGCTGACGGAACGGCGCGTCCGCCAGATCGTCGCCGAATATTTGAAGGATCGCGACGCGGTCGAAGGCGTGACCCACGCGCATATGCAGATCGACCGGCTCGGCTGGGCGATGCGGGTTGCGGCGGAGGCGATGGCTGAGGGCGACGTCAGGGCGATCGGGCCGTTCATCAAGGCGATCGACCGGCTGGACCGCTATCAGGAGCTCGCGCGTCGGACCGCGACGCAGGCGGACACTTCAGAAGCAGACCTTGCGGTCATCCGGTCGGTCGTCGCGCGGATCCGAGGCGCAGGCGCGCCCGGCCACGCGGTTTCGGCGGACGCGCCCAAATCCGGCGGGGCAGGCGCCGACCCCGCTGCCGAACGCGAAGCCCGGGCGCCTCTCTCGGTGGCCGACGGACCTCCTTCCGAGACTGGCGCGCAGCCGGTTTTTTCCGGCCCAGTCTCACCGTAAGCCATTGATAGGGCTCGAATCCGGGCAGCGGATTGAAACGCCCGGAAAGGGTTGGAAGGCGACCGACAGAGATCGATGCGCTTGTCGGAAGCGCCCGGATGACGTCCGGAAAGAAAGGCGTGCGCGACGCGCGAGCGGCCTCGCGGAGCGCTCGAAGAACCGCGCCTTGGAATCTCGGCTGGGGCGCGATTTGCGCGCCCGCTTGCGTTGCAGGCCGCTCCGACCTAACTCATGGGCCTCCGCGCGAAGAGCGCTTGTCGAGGCTCCATGCTGCAAACCCTTCTGGCCGAAGGCCGGCCGCTGCTCGCCGACGGCGCAACCGGCACCAATCTCTTCGCCATGGGCCTGACCTCCGGCGACAGCCCGGAGCTTTGGAACGCGGTCCATCCCGACCGGATCGAGAGCCTGCATCGGGCCTTCGTCGACGCCGGCTCCGACATCATTCTGACCAACAGCTTCGGCGCCAATCGCCGCCGCCTGATGCTGCATGGCCTCGAGGCCCGCACGCGCGAGCTCAACCGCCTCGCCGCCCAAAACGCGCGCAAGGTCGCCGACAGCGCCGGGCGACCCGTCGTCGTCGCCGGATCGGTCGGACCCACGGGCGACCTCATCGCTCCGCTCGGACCGTTGAGCGAGGACGAGGCGGTCGACGTCTTCATCGAGCAGATCGAGGGCCTGCGCGAAGGCGGCGCGGACGTCGCCTGGATCGAAACCATGTCCGCGGCCGAGGAAATCCGCGCTGCGGCCTTGGCGGCGGCGAAATGCGGCATGCCGTACACGATCACCGCCAGCTTCGACACCGCCGGCCGTACAATGATGGGCGTAGCTCCCGCAGCGTTCGAGGCGCTCGTCGAGGCCTTCGAGCCAGCGCCGATCGCCTATGGCGCGAATTGCGGCGTCGGCGCTTC
>JBAUXQ010000448.1:0-6396 GCA_049584355.1 Roseiarcus sp.
ATCCGCGAGGCGCTCGACGCCGAAGGCTTCCTCGACGTGCAGATCATGGCCTACGCCGCCAAATACGCTTCCGCCTTCTACGGGCCGTTTCGCGACGCGCTCGGCTCGGCGAGCGCGCTCAAGGGCGACAAGCGCACCTATCAGATGGACCCGGCCAACAGCGACGAAGCGGTGCGCGAGGTCGAACTCGACCTCGACGAAGGCGCCGACATGGTGATGGTCAAGCCGGGCATGCCCTATCTCGACATCATCCGCCGGGTAAAGGACGAATTCGGCGCGCCGACCTTCGCCTATCAGGTCAGCGGCGAATATTCGATGATCATGGCCGCCGCCCAGAACGGCTGGATCGACGGCGACAAGGCGATGATGGAGAGCCTCATCGCTTTCAAGCGCGCCGGCGCGGATGGCGTGCTGACCTACTTTGCGCCACGGGCGGCGGAGAAGCTCAAGCATGCGTGAAGACGCCGGCTAGCATTGAAAGCCCGGTCAGCTTCGGATCGACAAGGCCGTCGCTTGATATTTGGCATCTGCGCCCGCCTTCGTCGGAGCTCGCGACAGGAGCAAACTATGGTCGGTAAATTCGTGATCGCCGCAGCGTCGGCGGCAGTCATTGCCCTCCCTCCCGCGGCTTTCGCTCAGCAAAACCACGGTACGGCCGCCGAAGCCAAGGCGATGCTGATGAAAGCAATCGCCGCGGTGAAAGCGGATGAGGCCAAAGCGCTCGCCATGGTCAACAAGGGAGAAGGCGGATTCCGGGATCGAGACCTCTACGTCTTTTGTGCGAACGTTAGCGACGGCACACTCGTTGCGACCGGCAACCCCAACCTTAGGGAAGCGCTTGGCGTAGACATACGCGCCGCTCAGAACTCTACGGGCAAGAGGTTTGGCGAGCAAATCTACGCGGCGATTCAGAAGCCGGAAGGTCAAATCACCGAGGTCAGCTATATCGCCCCGGAGCCGGACGCCGGTGACACGCTCGTTGCGAAGGTAAGCTTGGTCGCCAGGGCCGACGCTGATCTCGGCTGCGGCGTCGGCTATTATAAGTAGACGGTTTGAAAGCCTGAGATCTCGTGGCGCGGCGCGCCGACCTTCGCCTACCAAGTGAGCGGCGACTATTCGATGCGGCGGAGAAGCTGCGCGAAGAGTGAAGGGACCCCCCCCCCGTCGCGCCTCCCTACGGCACAAGAAACGTCAGGTAGTCAATGATACGGCAATTGGCGGCGCCACATCCCCAGCTGTTTCCCGACTCGTTGCTCAGATCCGTATACAGGATCAAGTCAATGTTATTGGCGGACAGCCCGCTAGCGCGCTCCATTTGGACAAAAACATCGAACTGTGCCTGCAACATCTGGGCGACTGCCGGATTGTCGGAAATCCTATAAGCAAAATAGACGATTTTGCCCGTGCTTGCGGTGTAACACTCGATTGTGAAGCGCGGCGCGGTTCCGTCCAGACCGGTCGAGACTTGGGATGACGGATCGAAGCAACCCACTTGTGTCTCCGCCGCCGACGCCGGACGATGAGCGCCTCCGGCAGCAGCGATCACAATTGCGGCGACGAATCGAAGCTTCCACATGCTGTGGCTCCCTTGGTTTAGAAAGACGCCAGTCTTTCGACGGCGCGTCATCTCTGGATCGCCGCGCTGCGCTCGCGATGAGGGTTGCTTCGAAAGAATATTCAGAATGCTCCAGGCGTTGCCCTAAGGCTTAAGCAACACCTTGCCGATGTTCTTGCGGTCCTGAATGAAATGATGCGCCGCCGGGGCTTCATCGAACCTGAAGACCCGAGCAATCTTCGGCTTGATGGCGCCGCTTTCCCATAGACCCATCAGCTGATCGATCCACGGCCGCATCCGGTCGAAGTCGCCCCACATGTGACCCAGATTGACGCCGAAGGCCCCCTTGTTGGCGTTCATCAGCGAGAGTGGATTGAACTGGACCCAAGGCGTGTTGGCCAGCATAGACGCCATGCCCAGGTATCCGCGCGCCTTGCCGGTGGCGGCCGACGAGGCGCCGAACATTCCGAGGCGACCGGTGGGCGCGAGCAGGCGATAACCCTTCTTGAGCGAGTCTCCACCGACTGCATCCAGGATGAGCTCGACGCCTCGCCCGCCGGTGATCTGGCGCGCTCGCTCCTCGAAATCCTCGGTCCGATAATCGATCAGGTGATTGACGCCAAGCGCACGCAGCTCCTCGTGCTTGCCGGCGGAGGCCGTCCCGATGACCGTCGCGCCGATATGTTTGGCGATCTGGGTTGCAGCAATGCCGACGCCGCCGCCCGCGGAATGGACGAGCACGGTTTCGCCCGCCTTCAATCCGCCCATCACGACGATCAGTTGCCAGGCGGTCAGGTAGTTCACCGGGATCGACGCGCCCTGCTCAGCGGACATGTTTGACGGCCGCGGGAAGACTTGGGCCTGCGGCGCGCAGACGACATCGGCGTAGCCGCCGAATCTGGTCGATGCGAATACGTCGCGCCCGATCCAGCCAGAGTCGGCTCCGGCGCCGGCCGCATCAACGCGCCCAGCGACTTCATAGCCCGGCACGACGGGGATACGCGGAAGGTCCGGATAGAGCCCGAGGCGGCCCATGATGTCGGCGAAGTTGACGCCGCTCGCCTCCACCCGAATGCGCAACTCGCCAGCGGCCGGATGAGGATCGGGCGCCTCCTTGACTTGAAGGACCTCGGGCGGACCAGCTTTCGAAATCCAGATCTGCCGCATGGGTTGACTCATTTCTGGCAAATAGGCGGACCATCGTGAAAAGGCGGGCCGCGGATAAGCTTAGCGCCCGATAGCGAGCGCGTCACGGCGAAGAAGCTGAGGATGACGCCGTCCTGCGCGCTCCGAGTTGCAGAAACGTGGCATTCAGATTTACCATTCACGATTAGGGAGGGCGCCGCGAGAACGCGGGACCGAACTGGAGGTAGCCATGCCGACGGTCTGCGAGCGCCGCGGCGGTCTCATTTTTTGCGGTCTCCTTGCGGGACTGCGGTTGCTGACGGGCGAAAGCGTTCCCTCGGCGAATGCCGCAGAGTATGAAGCCTGCAAATTTTTCAGCCAGTTGCCGGACGATTGCGCCGCCGCGGAGCATCGAAAGTTCGATGGTCTGCGCGGCTATCGCTACGAGGAGATCGATCTCTTCGCCAGGGACCCGCTCAAGAAAGTGCTGTACGTCAGCACCTACAATACAACCGGCGAGAACGCCGGCGAAGACACCCGGGATTCGGCGCCGAAATCGCTCGCGCAAAGCGTCGACCCGAAACGGGTGGCGAAACAATACCAGGCGCTTTCGGCTTGGATCAGTCCGCCACGCTACTGGACGCTGGACTGGCTATCGGACCGGGTCGGCGCCGTGAGGAATTTCGACGGTCTCGACGCGGCGTGGATGGGAAACAGCCTCGCGCCCAGAGCGGCGTCCGCCAAGTCTGGCTCCCCAGCGTATCGACCGACGCTGGTGGCGAGATCAGCCGTCGAGGGCTTCAAGAAAGGATCGCAGGTCTATCTGCTCGATGATCCCAAGGGCAGAACGTGGGTCATGGTGGCCTACACGGACAAGGATAGTCCCGGCTTGACGATCGACAAGCTCGCATCCCTCGGCGAGCTCCTGAAACTGCCGCAGGGTTGGAAATTCCGCACCCAGACGCTCGACAAGGAGCTGATCCTGGAGCCCAAGGCCGGCATCACCGCCGTCACCCAGGACGACAAAGAGAACATCTACCATTTGACCGGCCCGGGGCAGAGCAACTTCGTGCCGTGAGCTTGGGATTCCGCTGTTCGAAACGGGCGGCGGGATTCTGGCCTTCGCCCGGATCCCCCCTTGCCTTCTATTGGCCCCATCCAGCGGCCACGCTGGGCGCTTCGCGGTCGAAGGGGATCAGGCAATGGCGAAAATGCGCGCAATGGTCGTTCGGAAGAAGGGCGGGCCGCTCGAGGCGGAAGAGCGGGACATTCCGGTCCCCGCGCCTCAAGAGATGCGCATCCGCGTCCTGGCCTGCGGCGTCTGCCACAGCGACGTGGCGACGGTGCAGGGCCTGGTTCCAAACGTCACCTACCCGCGCGTTCCCGGCCACGAGGTGATCGGCATCGTCGAGGCGATCGGCGCAGGCGTTCACGGCTGGGCCGTCGGCGCGCGAGCCGGCGTCGGCTGGTTCGGCGGCTCGTGCGGCTATTGCCGCCGCTGCCGGCGCGATACCGCGTTCGCCTGCGAGAATGTCAACGCCGCAACCGGCGTCACTAGCGATGGCGGCTATGCAACGCACATGATCGCGCATATCTCCGCAGTGGCTCACGTGCCGGATGATTTGGACGCCGTCGAGTCCGCGCCCCTGCTCTGCGCCGGGGTCACGACCTTCAATGCGCTTCGTCACACCGGCGCAGGCCCGGGCGACATTGTCGCGGTGCATGGCGTCGGCGGTCTCGGACATCTCGGAATTCAGTTCGCCGCCCGCCAAGGATTCCGCCCCGTCGCGGTCAACCGCGGCCGTGACAAGGAGGAGCTGGCGAAAAAGCTCGGCGCAACCGACTATATCGACAGCGCCGCCGAAGACCCCGCGAAGGCGCTGACCGCGATGGGCGGCGCGAAGGCGATTCTCGCCACGGTTACCGACGGCCAGGCGATGCAGGCGATCGCGGAGGGGCTCGGCCCGAACGGCGTCATGATGGTTATTGGCGCGGTCGGCCCCTTGACCGTCAATTCGACCGATCTGCTCTTGAAAAGCGCCGCAGTCAGAGGTTGGTATTCGGGAACCGCGCGCGATTCTGAAGACACGCTGCAATTCAGCAAGCTCAACCGCGTCGCCGCTATCAATGAAGTCTATCCCTTTGAAAATGCGCAGGAGGCTTACGACCGAATGTTGAGCGGCAAGGCCCGCTTCCGAGTCGTGCTCAAAATGGACGCATGAGACGCCACGGCGTAGCGGCCGAGGAAAGAGGGACTTTGAATGCGCAAGATCTTGCCCGCTCTCGCCCCCGCCCTCATCGTCGCTGCAGGCCTTGCTTTTATTGAGAGGCCGACCTCTCACGTAATCTCGTGCGCCTCGCGGCCTTTGCTCCCTCTCCAGTCTTCCACATCTCACTGCTGGCCTGAGGTCTCAGTTCGTCGATGACGGACAGCCGGTCAGATTAGCTCTCGAATTCCGGCCCCGGTGGGAAGCGACGATGGCTCCGAGCGCGATAGCGTGGATTTGGCTCCTCGGGCTCGCGCTCGTCATGGGCGCGCTCATCTTCGGGGCGGCCGGCGATCTTCGGTTCTGGCAAGGATGGGCGTTTCTCGCCGTGTTTTTCGCCGCGTCGGCGCTTATCACCCAATACCTGATCGCCAATGACCCCGCTCTCCTCCAGCGCCGCGTCAAGGGAGGGCCGACCGCGGAGACGGAGCCGGCGCAACGGCTGATCATGGTCTTCATGTCGTTCGGCTTCGTCGCGCTCATCGTCCTCCCGGGGCTCGATCATCGGTTCGGCTGGTCGCAGGCTCCCGCAATCGTCGCGCTCACCGGCGACGCGCTGATCGCGGTCGGGTTCTTCGTCATCTTCCTCGTCTTCAAAGCGAACTCATTCGCTTCGTCCACGATCGGGGTGGCCGAGGGCCAGAGCCTGGTGTCGACCGGCCCCTACGCCGTCGTCCGTCATCCGATGTACGCCGGCGCCCTCATCTATCTCCTCGGCGTTCCGCTCGCGCTCGGCTCCTATTGGGGCCTCGTGGCGCCGGCGCTGATGACGCCGATCCTGATCTGGCGGCTCGTCGATGAGGAGCGCGTTCTCGAGCTGCGCCTGCCCGACTATTCCGACTACAAGCGAAAGGTCCGGTACCGGCTCCTGCCCGGCGTCTATTGAACTCGACGCCAGACTGCTCGTCTCCATCATGTTCGCGGTTCGATCACATGGACTTCGACCCGCTCCTGCCGGCCGCGCACCGCGATGCTCTTGCCGTCGCCGATCACGAGACCGGGCTCGATCGTCATCAGCCGCAGCGCGTCGCCCGACACGACCAGCCGCCGGTCGATCGCCTTGCAGTACTCGCACAGTCGCGCCGCGACGTTCATCGTGTCGCCGAAATAGGCGAGCTGGCGTTTGACGTCGCCGCATTCGCTGACAATCACCGGGCCGGCATGAAGCCCGGCGCGGAATTTCGGCGCGAGCTCGAATTCCGCCTTATAGGCGCCCTCGAGGCGGGCGATCTTGCGTTCGATCGCCAGAAAGCAGCCGACGCATCGGCCGTTGCGCCCCTGATCGTCGCTGACCGGCCAGCTCACGATCACCTCGTCGCCGACATAGGCGTGCACCGCCCCGCCGAAGGCCCTGATCGGTTCGTCGATATCGAAGAAGAAGCGGGTGATGAGATCGTGCACCCGAAGCTCGCCAAGGGCCTCGGCGAGGCGCGTCGAGTCGGCGATGTC
>JBAUXQ010000449.1:0-7682 GCA_049584355.1 Roseiarcus sp.
CGATGAGGTCGAATTGCGCCCGCCAGTGGCCGGCGACGCCGTCGGGAACCGCCTCGATCAGTTGGTAGGGGCCGAAGGTTCCGCGCGAGGTCGACACGACGAGGTCGGGCTTGACGCCGAACGGCAGTTCGCCGAGGGGGCCGCCGAGGAACTCGACCATGAACTTCCTCACCCCCTTGGGACGCGGCTGCCCCGGCTGGCCGCCCCGCCCAAGGCGGGTCGCCCATACGACCGCAAGCTTGCTTGGATAGGGCTCGTTGGCGAGCCAGTGGAGCCGGTAGTTGAGATTGACCTCAGCGCCGGCCGGGACCGGCTCGGCCGGCACCCACATCGCGACCACGTTGTCGTGGATCTCGTCGTCGGTCGGGATTTCGCACAGCTGGATCGACCCCTTGCCCCAGCCCCCGCCGCTCGGGCCCGGCAACGGCTCAACCCACAGGCTCGGGCGCTTATCGTAGAAGACGCCGTCGAGATAATGGTCGAACACCCGGTCGCGCTGAAGGAGGCCGAAACCGCGTGGATTGTTATCGAGAAAGGCCGAGACCATGATCCGCGGCGGATTGTTGAGCGGCCGCCACAGCCGCTCGCCATTGCCGGACCACATCGCCAGGCCATCCGAATCGTGGACCTCCGGGCGCCAGTCGATCGCCGTCTCCTTTTTGGTCTCGGAGAACCAGTACATCGAGGTGAGCGGCGCGATGCCGAAGCGCGAGACCTGCGCGCGCGTGAACATCGCCGCCTGGATGTCCATCACCACGCCCTTGCCTCGGGTCATCAGGAAGCGGAATGCGCCGACGATCGAGGGGCCCTCCATCAGCGCGTAAAGCGTCATCGTGTCGCCGTCGGGGGCCGAGTCGATGTAGAAGTCGGTGAAGTCAG
The DNA here is from genome assembly GCA_049584355.1 of Roseiarcus sp. Lineage (GTDB taxonomy): Bacteria > Pseudomonadota > Alphaproteobacteria > Rhizobiales > Beijerinckiaceae > Roseiarcus. Next base: position 880 of record JBAUXQ010000449.1, read on the forward strand.
GAAACTCTTCCGGCCGATCGGCGACGGCGACGTCGAGTGCGATCCCACGCGAGGAGAGCCCGTATTGCCTGAGCTCGCCAATGGCGCGGAAATAGGCCGCGCCGAGGAAGGCGACCCAGTCGTTCTTGCGCCAGTCGAGCAGGCCGTCGCGTGCTTCCTGGACGCGCAGGCCGGCAAAGCCGGCGCCCTCCGGCAGATCGCGCGCCGGTGAACTGGCGGGCATGTCGAAATAAGACTGCTCGTAGATGATCTGGCGCGCCATGTCGCCCTCGACGACATGCATTCTAACCGCCTTCTGGAAAAACAGGCCCAGATGGAAAAACGTCACCGGAAACCGGCCCGGGCCGTTAGCGAACAGAGCGAAGTCGTCGCGGTAGCGGATCTTCCCCCACTCCTCGTAATTGATCTTCTGCAGGATTTCGGGCGCCGGACGGGATGGGGCAATGTAGGGACCGTGCGCCCGTTCGCGGGCTTGCGACTTGAAAAGGTCGTACGTGAATAGAACGGGCGGATCGAATTGCAGGCCGTCGGACTGGGCCGCGAAAGCCTCCGCGAGTGGGTTCATTGCCGCCGCGGATGCGGCCGCTCCCTTGAGCAGCGTGCGGCGATCTACACTCTCGGACATAAAAACCTCTTCGAACGGACGCTCTCATTACGTGATTCTCGTCGATCGGAGAATCCGATACTTGAGCATCCCTACTGGCTTACAGACGCGCGAAAGTGAGGTAGACGGACCCCCGGCCCTCCTTGCGCGCCTTGGCCTCATAGCGTGTCGGGCGCCATTCGGGCCAGGGCCGGCGCCAATCGTCGGCTCGGTTCGCGGTCCAGCGGAAATGCGGCGAAGCGAGAAAGCGCTTGAGGGTCCAGCCGGCGTAGTCGTCGACGTCGGTGGCGAAACGCAGTTCGCCTCCCCTTCGCATGGCGCGCGCGAGCGCCTCGATCATGCCCACGGCCAAAACGCGCCGCTTGCGGTGGCGTCGTTTTGGCCAGGGGTCGGGATAAAGGATGAAAACGCGCGAAAAGAATCCGTCCGGAGCGGCCTCGACAAGCGCTTGGGCGTCGCCGCGCCGCAGGCGCACATTTAAGAGCTGTTCGCGCTTGAAGCCGGCGAGCGCCGCGACGACACCGTTGAGAAACGGTTCGCAGCCGACGAGGCCCACATCGGGATTGGCCTTCGCCTGCTCAATCAGATGCTCCCCCGCCCCGAAGCCGATCTCAAGCCAGACTTCCCGCGGCGGAGGCGCAAAAGCCTGCCCTGCGGCCAACGCTTCCGGCGTGATTGAAAAGAGCGGCAGCGCTTCGGCGAGCAGACGCTCCTGGCTCGCGCGAAGCGCCTTGCCGCGACTGCGTCCGTAAAGCCGGCGAAGCGGCGCCGAACCGTCCGGTCCGCCGGTCGCCATCATCGACGAGCGCGCCGATGGTCAGGCGAGAGCGCGCAGCGTATCCGCGAGATCGGTTTTTTCCCAGGAAAAGCCGCCATCGGCTTCCGGCGAGCGGCCAAAATGGCCATAGGCCGACGTACGAGCGAAGATCGGGCGGTTCAAGTTCAGGTGCTCGCGAATGCCGCGCGGCGTCAGGTTCATGGCGTCCATCAGCGCCGTCTCGAGCTTCGCCTCGTCGATTTGCCCGGTGTCGTGCAGGTTGGCGTAGATCGACAGTGGACGCGCAACCCCGATGGCGTAGGAAAGCTGAAGCGTGCAGCGGTCAGCCAGTCCGGCCGCGACGACGTTCTTGGCGAGGTAGCGCGCCGCATACGCCGCCGAGCGGTCGACCTTGGTGGGATCCTTGCCGGAGAAAGCGCCGCCCCCGTGCGGCGCCGCGCCGCCGTACGTGTCGACGATGATCTTGCGGCCCGTGAGGCCGCAGTCGCCGTCGGGGCCGCCGATAAAAAACTTGCCGGTGGGATTGATGTGCCAGACGGTCTTGGCCGTGATCCAGCCTACGGGCAACGCCGCCTCGACATACGGGCGGACAAGTTTGGCGACGTCCTCGGAGGTGAGGGATTCGACAAGGTGCTGATGCGAGACAACGATCTGCGTCGCCTCGACCGGCTTGCCGTTATGGTACCGTACAGTGACTTGGCTCTTGGCGTCGGGTCCCAGCGTCTTTTCGGCGCCGGAGTGGCGCGCCTTCGAGATCGCACGCAGGATCTCGTGAGCGTAATAGAGCGGCGCCGGCATGAATTCGGGTGTTTCTCGGCAGGCGTAGCCGAACATGATGCCCTGGTCGCCTGCGCCCTCGTCCTTGTTGCCGGCCGCGTCGACGCCCTGGGCGATGTCGGCGGATTGGGCGTGCAACAGCACTTCGACGTTAGTGTTGCGCCAATGAAAGCCGTCCTGCTCGTAGCCGATGTCCTTGACCGCCTTGCGAACGGTTGCATCGATCTCGTCGTTCGAAATTTTCGGCCCGCGGACTTCGCCGGCGACGATAACCCGGTTCGTCGTCGCCAGGGTCTCGCAGGCGACGCGGATTTGATAGGGATCGATGCCCGCCTTCGCCCCTTCGCGGAAGAACAGATCGACGATTTCATCAGAAATCCGATCGCAAACCTTGTCCGGGTGCCCTTCGGACACGGATTCACTAGTGAACTCGTAATATTGACGAGCCATATTCACGATTCTCCTGCTGGGGCGCCCGCCGCCACGACGATTGTGCGACCTCACGGATGTCCCTGGGCGCGCAGGCGCCGCTTTTGCCAGCGGGCGTTCGATGCGTCAAGCCGATTTTGGTCAGATCGTTCGCTTTACCGAACGGACGAACCACTCCCGTCATCGTCCGGCGACGCCAGCGAAATGACCAGATCAACAATCCGGCGGCGGACCCTGGGGTCGCGAACCCGCAGGAAGGCGCGATTGAGCTGCAGGCCCTCGGTCGAGGCAAGGAAGTCCACCACGTAAGACTGCGGCGATTCTTCCGCAAACCCGGGCTCGGCGGACTGCGCAGGCGCGCCCTCGAAGAAATACCCTGGCGAGACTTCAAGCACCCGGGCGGTATGCTGGAGACGACTGGCGCTGATCCGGTTCGAGCCTTTTTCGTATTTCTGAACCTGCTGGAATGTCACGCCGAGAAGCTCTCCGAGCCTGCTCTGGCTCATGCCAAGCATTGTCCGGCGCATCCGCAACCGCGCGCCGACGTACACGTCGACTATGTTGGACGATTTGGACATCAGCCCGCGCCCCCGTGGTCCGTCCGCGATGTCGCCAGCTGCACGTTGGAATCAACTGACCTTGGGGAATGCAGATACAAGACGCTCGCATAGCGCGCAAGGAAGCAATATTGCAATCGTCAGTCTCCGTTCAGCTGCGGCGCCTTCCGGCCAAGGCCGCCGCCAGGAACGCCAGTCCGATCAGCGCCGCGCCAACCGACCCCAACCGCGACTGCCAGGTCGGCGGGAGCGCCTCGGGCAGTTCGGCGTCGAGAACGCCTTCGGCGCCAAGCGGCGTAACGACGATCTCGCGCCCGAAGCCGTCGAGCACGGCCGAGATCCCGGAATTGGCGTCGCGCACCAGCGGCGCGCCAAGCTCGATGGCCCGCAACCGGGCTTGCGCGAAGTGCTGATAGGGACCGGGCGTTTGCCCGAACCAGGCGTCGTCGGTGACGTTGAGGAGCCAGCGCGGCCGCTCCGCGCCCGAGAAGAGGTCGCCGATTTCAGTCGGAAAGATCGCCTCATAGCAGACGAGCGGCATGGCGTCGGGCAAACCCGGAATCCGGAGGACGCGGCGTCCTGCGCCCGGTTCGAAGCCGCCTGGAATATCGACGAACTGGGTGATGTGCGCCTTCTCCAGAAGGCCTTCGAACGGCACGTATTCGCCGAACGGCACGAGGTGCTGCTTGTCGTAGCGTTCGCCGGAGAGCCCGTCGCGGCCGACGATTTCGATCGAATTGAAATAGCGCCGCCGTCCGCCGCCATCGTCCTCGAGCCGCGCCGCGCCGGTGATCAGCGTCGCCTCGCCGCCTAAGAAACCGGCGATGTCGGCGAGCGCCTGTGGGTCGCGCGACAGGATGAATGGGAACGCCGACTCGGGCCAGATCAGGTGGGTGACGTCGCGAACCCCGGATCGGTCCGGGGCCGTCGCGCGCTCCGACAGGTCGAGGTAGCGACGGAGGATCGCGTCCCTGTTTTCCGGCGAGAACGAGACGTCCTGGGCGACGTTGGGCTGGATGAGGCGCAGCTTCACGCCCGGCAGCGAGGCGCTGGCCGGCGCCGCGAGCCGGAACGCGCCGAAGGCGGCGATGAGGGCAAGCGCGAGCGTGGCGAGGCCCGCCGGAGCAAGGTTGAGCCGTCCCTCGCCGACCCGCCAGAGCGTCGCGGGCGTGGCGAATATGGCGATGGTCAGGAACGTGAGCCCGTGCAGGCCGACGAGCGAAGCGATCTGAGCCAGCGTGAGATTGCTTCCCAGCGCCATGCCGAGGTCGTTCCAGGGAAACCCGGTGAACAGGAGGCCGCGCGCCCACTCCGTGAGCCCGAGCCCGAACGCGAGGGCGAAAATGCGAGCGGGTCCCGGCGACCATAAGGCGCGCGCGATCGCAAAGCCTACGGCGGGAAAGACTGCGAGGATCGCCGGCAGGGCGACGACGCCAAGCGGCAGCGCCCAGGCGAACTTGTCGGCCTCGACGAGGAACGCCGCGCCGACCCACCACAGGCCGGCGAGAAAATAGCCGAAGCCCATCCACCAGCCAGCGCCGAAGGCGGCGCGCATGGAGGCGATCAGCGGCCGTCCGGACCCGCGGTCCTGCGCGCCGTCGATCAGCCAGACCGCGACCGTCAACGGCAAGGCAATGAGCGCAAACAGCGAAAACGGCGGCAACGCCAGCGCCCCGACCGCGCCCGAGATGAAGGCGATGGCGCGCCGGCGCCAGCCCCAGGACAGGATGACCCCCTCGACGAGTGAGGCCAGAACATTGGCGCGGGGCATGACGCTGGAATCGGCAAGGCTCAAAGAAACATCTCTCGTGGACCGTCGAATCGCCCTCGCCGACCATAGCCCGAATAAGAGCTCGGTTCGACTCGGCGCGGGGCGAGCGGCCGCCGGACATTGAGGCGCGAGCCCGGAGCGTGGCTCAATTCGACGGAGCCGATGCCGTCGGAGCGCCGAAACGGCGCCGTTATCGCGAGGGGGCGGCGATAGGCGAGGATCCCCTTGGCGACCAGCGACGAATCCCTTAGCGCCAAGTCTGAATGCAGGTCGACCCCTTCAGCGATGTGAGCGACAAGACGCTCCGTGACGAGGATCTGAACCCGGACGTTGGGATCGCAGGCCTGGAAGGCGGTGACCGGCGGCGTTAGAAGTGTGTGGGACATGCTTGCGGCGCCGAAAGCCGCAAGGCGCCGCACTTCCTCTCACGGCGTGGTCAACGTGCAGCCGCCCGCGCCCGGGGGCCGGAACGCGTCGGCGGCCGGAATCTTGTCGACGACCGTGAGGTAGTCCCACGGGGCTTTCGATTCGGCCGGCGTCTTCACCTTCATGAGGTAGCGGCCGTAGAGCACCCGTCCGTCGGCGCGGACCGTCCCGTTGGCGGTGAACACGTCGTGGATCGGCGCCTCGCGCATCGCCTTCATGACGGCGCCGGCGTCGTCGGTTCCCGCCTTGGCGACCGCCTCGAGATAGTGGCGGATGGAGGAATAGAGGGCAACCTGGTTGTCGTTGGGCATCCGCCCGCGACGGGCGTAGAAGCGCTTGGCGAACGCGCGCGTCTGATCGTCGAGGTCCCAGTACCAGGACTGCATGAAGGTCAGGCCATGGGCGACGTCGAGGCCGAGCGCATTGACGTCACTCAAATAAGTGATCGGCGTCGCCAGATATTGCGCTGGCGCGAGATTGAACTCATTGGCCTGCTTGAGCGCATTGGAAAGGTCGGCGCCGGTGATGGCGAACACGATCACCTTGGCCTTCGATGCCTGGGCGGCAATCAGAAAAGAGCTGAAATCTGCGGTGTTGAGGGGCGAGCGCACCGCGCCGACGACGGTTCCGCCGGCCTTGGCGATCGCGTCGCGCGCATCCGCCTCGAGCGAAGCGCCGAAGGCGTAGTCGGCGGTGATGAAGAAGAAGCTGTCGAGCTTCTGCTGGATCAGGAGCCGCATCAGAGCGACCCCGTTCGACCAGTTGTCGGCGTTCCACTGGACGCCGTTCGGCGAGCACGCCTTGGCGGTGAGGTCGGACGATGACGCCGAGTCGAAGATGACAATCCGGTCGCGGACCTTGGCCAGATCCTGGATCGCGAGCGCCACGCCGGAATTGGTGATGTCGAAGATCGCCCGCGCGCCGCGCTCGTCATACCATTGCCGGGCGATCGCCAGGCCGACGTCAACCTTGTTCTGATGATCGGCGACGAGCAGCTCGATCGGCTTGCCGAGCACTGCGCCGCCGAAATCCTCGATCGCCATCCTCGCCATCTCGACCGAGCCCGGCCCCGCCAGATCCGCATAGGGGCCTGACTGGTCGTTCATCACCCCGATGGTGAAGCTTTCGGCGCCACGCGCGAGCGGCGCCGCGGCGGCAAAGGCCAAGAGAAGGCAGAGGGCGAACATACGCCGGATCATTGCGCGGCTCCAGGGGCACGGCGGTTTGCCCGAGCCTCTCCGAACTTCGGGGCGAAGGCAATGGCCGCGGAACGGGCCCGCGTCGACTTGGCCCATGGAGGGGCTAGAATGGTTTTGATCAAGTCGACCCGCGGTCGTCATATGTGGACGGCCTCTTGGCAAGCGGGTTTCGACGGTCTGATCGCTTTGGTCGGCTGCGGTCATATGTCCGGCCTTTGGTGCGGCATAGGACCGCTGGCCCTGATGATATTCGACAGCCCTG
>JBAUXQ010000450.1:0-2114 GCA_049584355.1 Roseiarcus sp.
TCGACGACCGTTCGGGCGCGATCGTCGCGCGCCAGCGCTTCCTCGCAAGCCGTACGAACAGCTTCGGTCAGGGACAGTTTTCGGACGCGCGCGAGTCGGCGTTGTCCCCCTTCACGCCCCCATGAGCTCCGCCAGCGTGAGCGCAATAACCTCCGTCGCTTTGAATAGGTCCGCGAGCGGCAGGCGCTCATCGGCGCGGTGGGCGTTGGCTTCCTCGATCGTATGGGGGCCCGCGCCGTAGAGGACGATCGGAACCCTGGCCTGCGCGTAGTGGCGCGCGTCGGTATAGAGCGGCACGCCGGAAGCCGCGACCGGCTCGCCCATGACACGGCTCGCGTGCCGGCAAAGCGTCTCCGTCAGCTTCGCCCCGGCGGGCGTCGGGGTCAGCGGCTCGGCGAGCAGGATACGCCTGACCGCGACCTTGGCGTCGGGGTGGAGCGCCGCCGCCCTGGCGATCACCGCGCGCAGCTCGGCCTCGACCGCGGCCGGATTTTCTTCCGGGACCATGCGCCGGTCGAGGCGGAAGACGACCCGATCCGGCACGACGTTGGTGTTGATCCCGCCCGAGATGAGGCCAACCGTCATCTGCGGCGAGCCGATGCCAGGAACCGCGGACGTCCGAGCCTCAAGCCCGCCGCGCCAGCCGTAGAGGGCGCCGAGGATCGCATTCGCCGCTTCGAGCGCGTCGACGCCGGTCGAGGGCCGGGCGGCATGCGCCGAGCGGCCAAGGACCTCGACCTCGAGATGCAGACAGCCGTTGTGGGCGTTGACGACGGCGTAGGAGAAGCCCGCGCCGATGGCGAGGTCCGGCCGCGACAGCCCTTGCTCGAGAAGATAGCGCGGACCGATCTCGCCGCCCGCCTCCTCGTCATAAGTGATGTGCAATTCGACCGCGCCGTTCAGCGCCGCGCCGCTCTTCTCCAGCGCCAGCATCGCAAAGGCATAAGTGGCGATGTCCGACTTCGACACCGCCGCCCCCCGGCCGATCATCCAGCCGTCGACGATCTCGGCCCCGTAGGGGTCGTGCGTCCAGCCTGCGCCCGGCGGCACGACGTCGCCATGGGCGTTGAGGGCGATTGTGGGGCCGCCCTGCCCGAACCGGCGCCGGACGATCAGATTGGTCGCCGAAATCATGCCGTTGGCCTTGACCAGGTCATCCGGAACCTTGTGCCGCTCGACGGTGAACCCGAGACCCTCCAGGAGCTTGGCGACGGCCGCGGCGGCGGGATCGCAATCCCCCGGCGGATTGTCGGACGGAACCTTGACGATCTCGGCGAGAAAGCGTGTTTCCGCTTCGGCCTGCGCCTCAACGAACGCATGGATTGCACTTTCGACCGGCGTCATCGCAATTCCCCTCAATCGACCGGTCAGGCGTCGAACCCCTCGACGCTGAGCCCGTCATAGGCCGGCGTCACATGCGCGGGGAGGCGCCCGCGCAAGGTCTCGTAATCGAGATCGGTGTGCAAGTTGGTCAGGATCGCGCGGCGCGGGCGCATCGTTTCGATCCACGCCAAGGCGTCGTCAAGGCTGAAATGGGACGGGTGCGGCCGATACCGCAACGCGTCGATGATCCATATGTCCAAGCCCTCGAGAAACGGGCGGCTCGCCGCCGGGATCCGCTTGACGTCGGGGGTATAGGCGAGCGACCCGAAGCGAAAGCCGAGCGCGCCGATATCGCCGTGGTCGAGATCGAACGGCATCGCTTCGATTGCGCCGCCCGCGCCCTCAATGCGCGACAGCCTCCCGGCGGTGAGCCGCAGCTCGGTTGCGATTGCAGGATAAGAGCTCCCGTCAGGGCTCTGAAAAACATAGGAAAACGCCTGACGAACAATGAGCGATGTCGGCTCGTCCATGAGCACGTCGACGCGCCGGCCCATTTGCTGGTAGAGGGGCCTCAAATCGTCGATGCCGTGGGTGTGGTCGGCGTGCGGATGGGTCATCAGGATGCCGTCGACCCGCTTGACGCCGGCGTCGATCAGTTGCTCGCGCAGATCGGGCGAGGTGTCGACAAGGACCGTAGTCGCGCCGCCGCCGCCAAAGCGCTCGACCAGCGCCGAGCAGCGTCGGCGGCGGTTCTTCGGGTTTGACGGATCGCAGGCGCCCCACCCTTGCCC
>JBAUXQ010000451.1:0-1726 GCA_049584355.1 Roseiarcus sp.
GACCTCGGCCCCAAGGAGGTTGTCGCAGCTGAGCCCCGCGGCCTTTGTGAGCCAGCCGACGCCACCGCCGAGGGCGAGGCCAGCCACACCGGTATGGCTGATAACGCCGCCCGGGGTCGCAAGGCCATGGTGCTGCGTCGCTGCGTCCACGTCGCCCCAAGTCGCCCCGCCACCGCATGTGACCCGGCGCGCTTCGGGGTCGACAGCGACACGGTTCATGTCGCCGAGATGGATCATCATGCCGCCGTCGCAGGCTGCAGTGCCGGCGTAGTTGTGCCCGCCGCCCCGGATCGCGATTTCGAGATCGGCCTCGCGCGCAAAGCGGACAACATTCGAGACCTGGCGGGCGTCGGAGCAACGAGCGATGACCGCGGGCTTGCGGTCGATTGCTCCATTCCAAAGTCCACGGGAGGCGTCGTAGTCCGCATCGCCGGGGATGAGCGCGCGACCTTCGAAGCGCGAAGCGAACTCTCGGATTGTCGCTGATTGAGTCATGGTGTCCTCCCTCGCTACAAACTTCTTCATCAGAGTTGCGCGCAGTTTCTAGCGGGGCGCTCTCACCCGGCTCATCCTGTCCCTCCGGCTCCCCAACAGCTCGTCAACAAGTTTGCCCGGAAAATGCCTAAATTGCACGCGGTCTCCCAACGCGGTGTGAAAAATTTTCGCTTATACGTCGCTCGTCGATTTTACATTCTTCGAGGACGATGTCACCGGGCAGGAGGATGTACCCGAGCCCGCGACTTGGGCGATGATGCTGCTCGGATTTGCGGGCCTCGGGTACGCTGGGTATGGTCGGCGACAGAAATTCGCGGGCGCAGCGAGCTTCCGAGGGCGGTGCTCCGACGGTCGCCGAGTCGCCCCGACGAAGTCCATTGCCTTGCGCCGACGTCAGCGTCATCCCGAACTCGTCTACCTTTCCGCTGAGGAATGCCCAATTCGGGCCTATCGGCCGCGGAGATGGCGGCAAAATTTGGTCGCGCAGACTGGGTCTCAATACATCTGCATCAGTAATGGATGCGACTTCGCCGCGACCCGCGAATTCGCTTGGCCCAGCTTCGGCGGCGATCAGCTCGCGTTCGCCCCCTGGACCGGGCCCGAATCCTTGCCCTTGGCTTCGACGTCGCGATCGACGAATTCGATCACCGCCATGGCGGCGTTGTCGCCGGGCCGGAATCCCGCCTTCATGATCCGCGTATAGCCGCCGTCGCGGTCCTTGTAGCGGGGACCCAGGACGTCGATCAGCTTTTTGACCAATTCCGCGTCGCGAAGGCGCGAGATCGCGATCCGGCGGGCGTGCAGGTCGCCGCGCTTGCCGAGCGTCACCAGCTTTTCGACCACCGGGCGAAGGTCTTTGGCCTTCGGCAGGGTGGTCGTGATCTGTTCGTGCTTGATGAGCGCCTGAGCCATGTTGGCGAACATCGCCTGGCGATGCTCGGCGGTGCGATTGAAACGCCGCTTGGCGTGTCCGTGATACATGTGGCTCTCTCCTTCATCGGGTCTGCGGCCGCCGTGCCAAGGAACGGCCGCTCTTTTCCCCTCGCCCCGCTTTGCGGGGAGAGGGCCGGGGTGAGGGCAGCGCCAACGATCGAGATTGGCGCCGCCCCTCATCCGGCGCTTCGCGCCACCTTCTCCCCGCGCGCGGGGAGAAGGGTTCTTCAGTAGTGCTCCTCGAACCGCTTGGCGAGGTCTTCGATGTTCTCCGGCGGCCAGCCCGTCACCTCCATGC
>JBAUXQ010000452.1:0-7341 GCA_049584355.1 Roseiarcus sp.
GCCGCGGCCTGCACGAGCGCGAAGGCGACGATCGCATAGGCGAGCAGGCGATGGTCGAACTGCGCGGTCGCCGGGTCGTTGAGGATCGCTTGCGGCCAGCCCGGCTTGAACGCTTCGCCCGGAATGAAGCTCGATCCCATGAGCGGCCAGGTATTGTAGATGAGGCCGGCGCGCAGGCCGGCGACCAGGGCGCCGAGGCCGAGCTGGCAGAACACCGCCGCGGCGAACAGGCTGGCGGAAATCACGAAGCCCCGGCCCGCGGCGGCGCCCGGGCGCGGCCGTTCGCCAAGTCCGGCCGCGGCGTAGATTAGCGCGCCGAACGTCGCTGCGGCGATCATCAGGTGCAGCGCCAGCCGCTGCTGCGCCACCTCGGTTCGCTCGCTCAGGCCCGAGGTCACCATCCACCAGCCGACGATCGGCTCGAGCGCCAGCAAGCCCATCGCGACCGCGACCTGCCGGCCGAGCGCGCCCTTGAGCTGGCCCTGCCGCCAGAACCAGAGGCCAGGAATGATGAAGGCCGCGCCGACGACGCGCGCCAGCAGGCGATGGCCCCATTCCCACCAGAAGATAGTCTTGAAGCCGTCGAGCGTCATGTCCGGATTGAGCGTGGCGAATTGCGGGATTTGCTTGTAGCGGTCGAACTCGGCCTGCCACTCCGCGCCGCTCATGGGCGGGATCACACCGGTGACCGGCTTCCATTGGGTGATCGAGAGGCCGGACTCGGTGAGCCGCGTCGCGCCGCCGACCAGAACCATGAGGAAGACGAGAGCGGCCACCGCAATCAGCCAGAAGCGAACGGCGGCTCGAACCTCGAAGCTTGAGGTTCGGGCGGCGGCGGGCGCGCTGCGGGTCAGGGCCATCGGGACGGGACGTCGGCTCTCTTGGAACTCGAGCCCAGGCTTTTGGCGCAAACGCGCCGACGGCGCAACGCTGCTGAGACGCGGCATGACCGCGGCCGGTCGGGACCCCGCTAGATAATGACGCGGCGGTAGAGATGCCAGGTCGCGTGGCCAAGGACCGGGAAGATCACCAGGAGCGCAACGAAAAGGGTGGCGAACGAAATCGCGAGCGCGGCGCCGATCACGATCGCCCATAGCAGCATCGGGCGCGGATTGGCCAGGACGGCGCGCACGCTGGTGGTCATCGCGGTGACGAAATCCACCTCGCGATCGACGACGAGAGGCGGCGCGATGGCGGTGATGGAAAAGACGAACAGCGCAATGATCGCGCCGAGTCCGTTTCCGACCAGCAGGAACGCCACTCCGTAGGCGGAGGTGAAAATGCTGGCGAACATCTGCGGGAAGGATGGAATGTCGACGCCATAGAACGCGAGGAAGACAAAGACGGCGAGATCGAGCCATATGATCAGGGTGAAGAGACTGACGAGCGCCAGCCACCCAAGCTCCTTGCCCGCTCGGCTCCAGGCCGAGCCGAAAATCGCCGACCAGAACAAGGGCTCGGCGTCTTCGAGACGGCGCGAAATCTCATAAGTCCCCGCCGCGCCGAACGGCGCGAACAGCGCAAAACCCATGACGAACGGATAGGCGAGATAAGGATAATCCAGCGCGAAAGCCGCCCAGACGATGATCAGGCCGCCGATCGCGTAGAAGGCGCCGAAGAACATCCCGTATAGCGGCGCGCGTCTGAAGTCCTGCACCCCCCTGGTGATGCAGTCGATGACATCCGCGACTTCGATCTTGCGGATTTCGAATTGCGGCGCCCTGCCGGCCTCGACGGCCTGCTCATTCGCGGGGCGCGGCCCTGCGCCAACCACAACGGCCATCACATCGCTCCCCTGGTCGCGGCCTCTTGCCGGGCAGCCACGGAGTGGACCACGTTCCGAGCCGGGGATCAACAAAATCGATCGCCGCACGCCTTGTGACGCCGATCTCAGAGCCGCCTTGCTGTTGGCGCATCGCCGATCTGCGGCGAAAACCATTGCCGATCGGCTCGCGCTGTGCCATGAGCGCGCGATCCCGACAACCAGTAGTCTAGGAATGCAATGTCTTTCTTGAACGGCAATAAATTCGCCGACCGCCAGGCCGCCGCGGCCAACGCGCGGAAGGCGATGGCGGAAAAATTCCTCGCCAACTCGAAATACGATCCGGCTGACCCGGCAGTCATCGAGCGCGAGGCCAAGCGCAAGGCGATTCTCGAAGCCCGGGTCGTCCGCGACGCCGAGCGCGCCAAGCGCAAGGCGGAAGAAGCGGCGACTGAAGCAGAGCGGCGCGCGGCCGAGGAGGCCGCCCGGCAGGAGCAATTGAGGCTTGAAGCCGTTGCACGCGAGGCCGAGGCCCAGCGCCAGCGCGAATTGGACGAGCAAGTCGAGTACGAGCGCAAGCTCGAGCGAGACGCCCGCTACGCCGCGCGCAAGGAGCGAAAGAAGAAGAGGAAATCGGCCTCTGAGCGATACGGCTAAGCCGTCCGCGCTTCGTTGATCCCCGGCCGCGATTCGGGCACAAGCCCGGTCGCGATCAGGATCGAAGGAAGACGGAGCGAGGACAAAATGACGAAGCCGCTTCGCTTGGGCGTCGCCGGTCTCGGCGTGGTCGGGACCAGCCTTGTTCGACTTTTACAGAGGCAACGGGAAGGGTTCGTCGCACGGGCGGGACGCGAATTCGCGGTCCTCGCCTATAGCGCGCGCCGCAAGGGCGAGCGCGGCGTCGATCTTGGCGACGCCGTCTACTTCGCGAGCGCAGCGGAACTTGCCGCCTCCGCCGAAATCGACATATTCGTCGAATTGATCGGCGGCGCCGATGGAGTCGCGTTTGAGGCGGCCAAAGCTGCGCTTGCCCGCGGGATACCGGTCGTTTCGGCCAATAAGGCGATGCTCGCGGCGCATGGGTTCGAGCTCGCGGCCCTTGCCGAGCGATCGGGGGCGCAGTTGAATTTCGAGGCGGCGGTCGGCGGCGGGATACCCGTCATCAAGACCCTGCGCGAGAGTTTGGCCGGAAACGCAATTCAGCGGGTTTCCGGCATTCTCAATGGCACTTGCAACTACATCCTCTCCCGCATGGAGACCGAGAACCTGCCGTTCGAGGTCTGCCTCGCGGAGGCTCAAAGGCTCGGCTACGCCGAAGCGGATCCGACGTTTGACGTCGGCGGCTTCGACACCGCGCATAAGCTCGCCATTCTCGCTTCGCTTGCCTTCGGGGCCAAGATCGACGCCGGGGCGGTCTCGGTCGAGGGCATCGAGACGATCACGCTCGCCGACTTGAGCGCCGCCGACGAACTCGGATTTCGCGTCAAGCTCCTGGGCGTCGCCGAGCGAACGCCCCACGGCGTCGAGCAGCGCGTGCATCCGACGATGGTGGCCAAGAGCGCGCCGCTCGCCCAGATCATGGGCGTGCTCAACGCGGTCTCGATCGCCGGCGACGCGATCGGAGAGCTGACGCTGGTCGGGCCGGGAGCGGGCGGCGATACGACGGCGTCGGCTGTCGCGGCCGACATCGTCGACATCGCGCGCGGCATTCGGGTGCCGGCGTTCGGCCGGCCGGCCGCCTCGCTTGTCGAGGCGGACCGCGTGCCGATGCAGCGGCACGAGGGTGGTTATTACGTGCGCCTGGCGGTCGTTGACCGTCCGGGCGCCATGGGGGCCATCGCGGCGCGGATGGGCGAGCAGCTGATCTCGCTTGAGGCGATCATGCAAAAGCGTGCGACAAGGGAAGTAGCCGCGGCTGGCGTCGTCCCGGTGGTCCTGATGACCCACGGAACGACTGAATCGTCAATTCGGGACGCCCTCAAGCATACTGTCGAAGATGGCGTGGTGCGCGAGAAACCGCAGGTCATCCGCATAGAACGCGAAGCCGTGTGAGCGCCTAACTTCGATGATCGCTGCAGTCGACACGAGCGAAGCCGAGGATCGTCGCATGCGCATCCTCGCGATCGGACTCATGTGCGCCACCATGATTTGCTTCACCGGCCAGGACACGTGCGCCAAATGGCTGAGCGCGTCTTTGCCGATCGCACAGATCGTTTGGGCGCGTTACGTTGGGGCGTCGCTGATCGCGCTCGTCGCGTCGCGATCTCTGTCGCGGCCAGCCATGCTACGTTCGAGGCGCCCGCGACTACAGCTGTTGCGTTCCGTTTTGCTATTTTGTTCGACGACCGCGAACGTGCTCGCCGTCCGCGAGCTCCAGCTGTCGGAGACCGCGACAATCTCATTTCTCACGCCGGTCTTCGTGGCTCTTCTAGCGGGACCTGTGCTGGGTGAAAGAGTGAGCGCGGAACGCATGATCGCAATCGCGCTCGGATTTCTCGGCGTGGTGATCGCTACGCGCCCAGGAGCAGGGGCGTTTCAGCCGATCGTTCTGGTCGCGGTCGCCGGGGTTGTTTGCAATTCGGGATACGTGCTGGCCACTCGCAAGCTCGCCGGGTCGGACTCTGCCCAGACAACGCTCGCCTGGACCCAAATCGCCGGCATCGTGTTTTTGACTCCAATATTGCCATGGATCTGGCGGCAGCCCCAGTCGGCGATCGATTGGGTGATCATGGCCGGAATGGGCGTTTTCGCCGCCACCAGCCACGGAATGTTGATCGTCGCCCATCGGTTTGCCCCAGCGCCGACCTTGACCCCGTTCACCTACACGCAGCTCATCTGGATGATCGTTTCAGGCGTCCTCGTTTTTGGCGATTGGCCGTCGGCCGCGACATTGATAGGCGCCTCCCTCGTCGTGGCGTGCGGCGCCTATCTCGCGCTTCGCGAGAGGCGGGCGCGGCGCCCTCGAAGCCCACGATCGACGTCGATTGACGAAACGTCTTGATCGGCGCCAAGCGGAAGGCCGGCGCGTTGGCCCGCGCCCAAGGGCAGATGAGACATGTCGAACCGAACGAGCCCGCCGCCGATCGACGGCCTGCTTGAAACATCCGTCTATGCGCGCGATCTCCAGCGCACCGCAGCGTTCTACCGCGATCTGTTCGGATTCAGGACGCTGGTCGATTCGCCGCGCCTTGTGGCGTTTGACGTCGCCGCGCGTAGCGTGTTGCTGGTGTTTCAGGCCGGCTCGACCGAAGGCGACGTTGTCGACGCGCGGGGCACAATCCCGGGCCACGACGGGCGCGGGCGTCTGCACCTGGCGCTTTCGATAGCCTCGGGGGATCTCGACGCCTGGCGTAAGCGGCTCGTTGAACGCGGCGTGGAGGTTGTCGGCGAATATCGCTGGCCGCGCGGGGGAACGAGCCTCTATATCCGCGACCCGGACGACGCCCTGGTGGAATTGGCGACCCCCGGGCTTTGGTGGTGAGGCGGAAACCGTTGCTCCCGCCGGAGCCGGATCACCCGGGCGGCTTGACAATTTCCGTGAGCACCGAGGCCAGCGGGTCGGGATGGATATAGACAGGGCCGGTAAAGGGATGATCGATCGACAGGATGACCACGAGGCCCGTGGTCACCAGAACAGACAGCACGCCGGTCATCGAAACCTGCGCGACCGGATTCTCGCTGCCGAAGAAGAGCGTGAATCCCACGGTCAAGAGCGCGCCCATGAAGAGAGCGATCCAGATGACGTTGGGCACGAGCCCGGTCGCAAGATGCAGCCTGACCCTGCGAGCCGCCGTCACCTCGTCGACCAGACGGAAGATTTCGGCCATCGAGGCGGTGCCCATTGATCCACTACGATTGAGCGCGATCGCGGCCTGATAGAGCGTGTCGAGCGCGTGATCGGTGGCGGGACTCTCCCCCTCCCGCCCCATCGCCGGCCATTCGTCGTCGATCGCGGCTGTGAGATATTTGCTGAGCGCCGCCTGCATGGAGACGGTCTCGGGCTCCTTACCCTCGGTAAAGTGGTGGAGGGCCGCGATTGCCCCAGCTTCTTCCGTGACCGCGTTCTGGGCGTCGCTGAACTTCTCCCATACGGCAATGACGACGAAGGCCAGCAGCACCGCATAGATCACGCCCACGGTCGCAAATTTGAATCCGGCGATCTCGTTGTTCCTAACGAGCTTGTCGACGCCGACCCACTTTCGGATCAAGACCTGCGCCGCCATCGCGACCGCGGTCGGGATGACGACGACCAGCAAGGTCAATTGCCAGAGCGGAAGGCTCGACAGGAAATAGGACACGCGCATCTCCGAGCGGCGCAGAATCGGGCCATTGTTATTCTCGCGCGAATCATAACACCTGGACCCCGGGGGCGCAGTGGGGATCGAAAAGGCGAGGCTTGTCTTCCTCCGGCTTTTTTCTTGAGGTCCAGAGCTCGGCGCTCGGGCGGCCCTGGCGATCGCGGCTCGACCCGGAAGGCGAGTTGCGCGCGCTCGCCATTGCGCAAATCGGCGGACAGGACGAACTGATCGCCCGCGTGCTCGCCGGGCGCGGCGTCGGGCCTGAGGCGGCCCAGCGCCATCTCGATCCGACATTGCGCGATCTGATGCCGGACCCTTTTTGCCTGCGCGACATGGAGGCGGCGACCGAGCGCCTCAAGCGGGCGGTCGAATGCGGCGAGCGCGTCGCCATCTTCGGCGACTACGATGTCGACGGCGCGTGCAGCGCGGCGCTCCTCACCGAATATCTGACCGCCTGCGGCTGCGAGACGATCGTCCACATCCCCGACCGGGTGACCGAGGGCTACGGCCCCAACGCGGAGGCGATAGCGGAGTTCGCCGCCAAAGGCGCCAAGCTTCTCGTGACGGTCGATTGCGGAGCGGTCAGCCGGGAGCCGTTCGAGCTCGCGAGCCGGCTGGGCCTCGACGTCATCGTTTTCGATCACCACCAGGCCCCGGAGACGCTGCCGCAGACACTGGCGCTGGTTGATCCCAACCGCGAGGACGATCTTTCCGGACTGGGCCATCTCTGCGCCGCAGGCGTCGTCTATATGGCCCTCGTCGCGCTGAACCGCGCGCTGCGCGAAGCGGGCTTCTGGAACTCGCGCCAGGCCCCGGACCTGATCGCCGCGCTCGATCTTGTGGCGCTGGCGACTGTGGCCGACGTCGTTCCGCTGATCGGCCTCAACCGCGCCTTTGTCGTCAAGGGGCTCGCGGTCATGCGCCAGCGGCGCCGTCCGGGGCTTGCGGCGCTATTCGACGTCGCCGGCGCGGACGGACCGCCGCGGCCCTATCACCTAGGCTTTCTCATCGGTCCGCGCATCAACGCCGGCGGACGCATCGGCGACGCGGCCCTCGGCGTCCGGCTCCTGACCGCGGCCGACGACCTCGAAGCGCGCCCGATCGCGGTCGAGCTCGACCGGCTGAACCGCATCCGCCAGCAGATCGAGATCGCGGCGCTGGCCGAGGCCGAGGCGGAAGCGCTCATGTCGCTTGGCCTCGAGGAACGCGGCGCGACGGTCGTCGTCGCCGGCCAAACGTGGCCGCCCGGCGTCGTCGGCCTGCTCGCGGCCCGGCTCAAGG
>JBAUXQ010000453.1:0-2017 GCA_049584355.1 Roseiarcus sp.
GGCGCGGCCGTCTCGAAGGCGCTGAAGGCCGCAGGATGCCAAGTTGCCGCGACCTATCACTCCAACGATGACGCGGCCGCGAAGTTCAAGGCCGAGACCGGCGTTCACGTCTATAAGTGGAACGTCGCCGACTACAATGAATGCGTGTCTGGCCTTACCAAGATCGCCGCTGACATCGGTCCGGTCGACATCCTGGTCAACAACGCGGGCATTACCAAGGACGGGATGTTCCACAAGATGACCCCGGACCAATGGTACGGCGTCATCAACACCAACCTCAATTCCCTCTTCAACATGTGCCGGCCGGTCATCGAGGGGATGCGCGAGCGCGGGTTCGGCCGCATTATCAACATCTCGTCGATCAACGGTCAGAAGGGGCAGATGGGCCAGGCCAATTATTCTGCTGCGAAGGCCGGCGATCTCGGCTTCACCAAGGCGCTGGCGCAGGAGAACGCCAACAAGGGCGTCACCGTCAACGCGATCTGCCCGGGCTATATCGCCACCGAAATGGTCCTGGCCGTGCCGAAGGATGTGCTCGAAAAAGCGATCCTGCCCCAGATTCCGGTGCGCCGGCTCGGCCAGCCGGAAGAAATCGCCCGCTGCGTCGTTTTCCTCGCCGCCGACGAGTCGGGATTCATTACTGGGGCGACCTTGTCCGCCAACGGCGGCCAGATCATGGTCTGACAGGCCGGCCGACGCGGCTCTGCGTCGTGCTTCAGGATTGCGCGACGCCCATCTCCTGGTCGTGGCGGGCCTCGACTTCGGCGACGATCGCCGCAAGGATGGCGTTGATCTCGAAATCCTTGGGCGTATAAACTGCGGCGACCCCGGCGGCCCGCAATCGCTCGGCGTCTGCGGGCGGGATGATGCCGCCGACGATCACCGGCACGTGGCTGAGGCCGGCCGCGCGAAGACTGGTCATCACCTCCTCCGTCAGCGCGACATGCGAGCCGGAGAGGATCGACAGGCCGACGCAATGGACCCCGGCCTTGGCGCGCTCGGCGATCTCGGCCGGGGTGAAACGGATGCCGTCGTAGACGACGTCCAGCCCAGCGTCGAGCGCCCGCGCGGCGATCTGCTCGGCGCCGTTGGAATGACCGTCGAGCCCGGGCTTGCCGATGAGGAATTTTATCCGCCTCCCGAGCTTGAGCGATACCCGCTCGACCTCGCCGCGCAGCGCGTCAAGATCGGCCGACTCCTGACGCGCTTTGGGCGAAACGCCGGTCGGCGCGCGGAACTCGCCGAATTCGGCGCGCAGCGCGTCGCCCCATTCGCCGGTCGTGACGCCGGCCTTGGCGGCCTCGATCGAAGCGGGCATGATGTTGGCGCCGCCCGCCGCCGCCAAGCGCAGCGCTCGCAGCGCCTCCTTGACCCGCGCGGGATCGCGGGCCGCTCGCCACGCGGTGAGGCTTGCGATCTGCTCCGCCTCGGCCTCCGCTGAGGGAACCATGATCGAGTTCTCGCCGGCAGTCAGCGGCGAGGGCTCGGAATTGGTGAAGGCGTTCACGCCGACGACGATCTGCTCGCCGCGCTCGATCGCCTCGAGCCGGCGGGTGTTGGATTCGACGAGTTTCGCTTTCAGCACGCCCGTCTCGATTGCCTTGACCGCGCCGCCCATCGCGTCGATGGCGGCGATTTCCGCGACCGCCTCGCTCTTCAGCTTGGCGACCAGCGCTGCGACCTCCTTGCTGCCGTCGATAATGTCGCCGAACTCGAGCAGGTCGGTTTCATAGGCCATGATCTGCTGCAGGCGCAGCGACCATTGTTGGTCGAACGGCCGCGGCAGGCCGAGCGCCTCGTTCCATGCGGGCAACTGGACGGCGCGGGCGCGCGCCCTCTTCGACAGGACCACCGACAGCATCTCGATCAGGATGCGGTAGGCGTTGTTCTCAGGCTGCTGCTCGGTGAGCCCCAGCGAATTGACCTGGACGCCGTAGCGGAAGCGGCGCTTGGAAGGATCCCGGACGCCGAACCGGTCGCGGGTGATCTCGTCCCACAATTCCACGAACGCGCGCAT
>JBAUXQ010000454.1:0-1505 GCA_049584355.1 Roseiarcus sp.
TCCGCGGCCTCCTTGCCGAAGATGCCCGCGTATTCGACCCGCTGCTGCTCGACCGCTGCCTTGGACATTGCGCCCGTGACGTTGACCGGCAGCACCTCAGAGAACCACTCCTGGCGCGTCTGAGCCATGTCGAGAATGGACTTGACGTGGTTGCGCCCGCAAGCGGTGGTGATGAACAGCGCCCAGCCACCATTCTCGGTGACGATCGGCGTGAGATAGGTGCAACGGCAGCTTTACGTCGACTCCGGACATTGTGAGCCGTCCGGGGCATCGTCTGCTAGAGCCTGCTGCATTTCGGTAGAATCGATGGCGTTAGCGCACCCGCCCCCTCTTGTGGGGGCGGGCCGGGGCGGGGGGTCGCCCTGACCGTGGAGACTATCGAATGCGCCGCCGCTCGCTTCTCTCGCAGGACGGCGCGACCCTCCTTGGGAGGAGACGCGGCGGGCCGGTCCCCGCGTAAACCCAAAAGCAGCGCGCCCTAGACACTGGGGGTCGCTTGAGCGCGTTGCGTAAGCCTGAGACAATGCGCTGACCCTTCATTGCGGACAGTCGAGGCCCAGTCATGAGCGACGCCATCGCTTTTCTTCGTCGCGCCATCGAGCAGGGCCAGGGGCTCGCCGAGGCGGACATCGTGCTCAAGGGCGGGCGGGTCTTCGATCTCGTGAGCGGCGAGCTCGTCAAGAGCGACGTCGCGATCTGCGCCGACCGGATCGTCGGCACGCTCGGCGAATACCGGGGCAAGCGCGAGATCGACGTCAGCGGCAAAGTCGTGGTTCCCGGGTTCATCGACACCCATTGCCACGTCGAGAGCTCGCTTCTGACCCCGCTCGAATTCGACCGCTGCGTGCTCGCCCGCGGCGTGACCACCTCGATCTGCGATCCGCATGAGATCGCCAACGTGCTCGGGCTCGAGGGCCTGCGCTATTTTCTCGATGCGGCGATGCTGACGGTCATGGACCTGCGCGTCCAGCTCTCGAGCTGCGTGCCGGCGACGGCGCTCGAGACCTCGGGCGCGCGGCTCGAGGCCAACGATCTTTTAGCCCTGGCCGATCATCCCAAGGTGCTGGGCCTGGCCGAGTTCATGAACTTTCCCGGCGTTCTGGCGCGCGATCCGTCGTGCCTCGCCAAGCTCGCGGCGTTCCAGAGCCGGCCGATCGATGGCCACAGCCCGCTCCTGACCGGCCTTGCCCTCAACGGCTACCTCGCCGCCGGCATACGCACCGACCACGAGGTCACCAATCTTCCCGAGGCGAAAGAGAAGCTCGCCAAGGGTATGCAGATCCTCATTCGCGAGGGTTCGGTGTGCAAGGACCTGCACGCGCTCAGCCCCATCATCACCGAGCGCAATTCGCCGTTCATCGCCTTCTGCACCGACGACCGCAATCCGCTCGACATCGCGGAGGAAGGCCATCTCGATTTTGTCATCCGCACCGCGATCAAGCTCGGCGGGTCGCCGCTCGCCGCCTACCGGGCGGCGTCGATCTCGGCCGCGCGCATCTTCGGGC
>JBAUXQ010000455.1:0-9887 GCA_049584355.1 Roseiarcus sp.
CGGCGACGCCGGCGCTCGCCCATCGGCTGGAGGCGGCCGGGCCTTACGGCTCCGGCAACCCCGAGCCGGTGTTCGCCCTGCCGCGCCATCGCCTGGCGGACGTGACGCCGGTCGGCGCCGGCGGCGATCATCTGCGCCTCAAGGCCGTCGCGGGCGACGGGCAGGCGGTCGAGGCGATGGCGTTCCGCGCCGCCGGCAAGAAGCTCGGCGAGGCTCTGACGCGCCTCAGAGGGGCGCCGGTGCACCTCGCGGGCGCCTTGGCGGTGAACCGCTACGGCGGCCGGGAGCGGGCGCAACTCAGGGTTGTCGACGTCGCGGAGGCTGTGCGGTAGGCAGGGCCGACAGCTGTTTCAATCCAAGCCAAATCCAAATTGAGCCAAATCGAGCAAACTCCAGCCAAGCCCGAGCCAAACGAATCCAAGAAAAACGCTTGGATTTCCTTGGATTCTCTTGTCCGAATCGAGCCTTTTCAATGACTTGCGCTGACCCCCGGGCGCTTTTTCTTTTGCCCCTCTCGGCACTCGCCTCGCCCGCGTCCTCTCCGTCGCCAGCCCCGTTTGCGGGAGCCGTCTCGCTAACCCGTGATTGCCTCTATTGGGTCCGGCCACCAGGGAGCCTTGTTGTCGAATGTGGGCAGTGTAGCGTGACTTCTGACAATCGGAAAGGAATTGTCGAAAAAAGCTTTCGGCGGGAGGACTGCGGCGCTGGCGACCGTGGTCGGGACTTCTCGTCCGCCGGCCCTCGCGGTTGACAAGGAAAACGCCCCAACCCGACAATCGGGCGCGGCCGCGAAGCGTGCGATCAGGCGCGAGCGATTACCGGAGCCGCAGACGCCATACGAGGCTATCAAGCATGAAGCGTGAGCAGCTCGCCGAGAAGATCCTCGACATCAAGCGCGAGAAGGGGTGGAGCTGGAAATATATCAGTGAAGAGATCGGCGGCATGTCGCCGATTCTGGTGGTCGGGGCGCTGCTCGGCCAGATGAAGCTGCCCAAGCCGCTCGCCGAAAGGGCCGCCAGCCTGTTCGGGCTCACGGAGGGCGAAAAGCGGATGCTCAACGAGGTTCCGACCCGAGGCGTCGCGATGCCGCCGACCGACCCGCTCATCTACCGCCTCTACGAGCTGATCATGGTCAACGGCCCGGCGCTCAAGGCGCTGATCGAGGAGGAATTCGGCGACGGCATCATGTCGGCGATCGACTTCGATCTCGAGTTCAACCGCATGCCCAATCCGAAGGGAGACCGGGTGCGGCTCGTGATGAGCGGCAAATTCTTGCCGTATCGCTATTACGGCAATGAGCAGGGCATTCCGGAATACGGATACAAGGAGGAGTGAGAGCGGAGCTGAGGAGCAGGGGCCGATGTCTGCGGCCGGTCGCTCGCCGCTCACCCCTTTCCCTTTCCCTCTCCCGCAAGCGGGGCGAGGGGACACTAAGACTCCTGCGCGCCAGCCCCTTGTCCCCGGTGTCCGCCGAGCGCCTCATTCATATCCTGACCGCATTGATCCTATACCGAACGTAACGCTGGCCACGGCGTTGGAAGAACATACGTCGTCGCCCGGAGCTTGAGGGTCGCGAAAAAGCGCGCTCAAGGAAGATCAAGGAGCGGAATCATGGGCGAACTCGCCGGAAAGGTCGCGATCGTCACCGGGGCGTCGAAAGGGATCGGCGCGGCAATCGCCCGGGCTTTGGCAAAGGCAGGGGCGGCTGTCGCGGTCAACTACGCCTCGAACAAGGCCGACGCCGATCGAGTGGTCAGCGAGATCGTGAACGCGGGCGGCAAGGCGGCTGCGATCCAAGCGGATGTCGTCAAACGCGCGGACGTGCAGCGTCTGTTCGCCGAGACAAAGGCGAAGCTGGGGCGGCCCAGTATCCTCGTCAATAACGCGGGCGTGTACAAGTTCGGTCCGTTCGAGTCGCTGACCGAGGAGGACTTCCATCGCCACTTCGACACCAACGTGCTGGGCGCAATTCTCGCGACGCAGGAGGCCGTGAGGGCTTTCGACGGCGCGGGCGGCAGCGTGATCAATCTAAGCACGATCTCGAGCATGAACCCGTCGCCGAACAGCCTATTTTATTCAGCTTCCAAAAGCGCGATCGACACGATCACCCGCGAACTCGCCCTTGAGCTCGCGGGCAAGGGAATTCGGGTGAACGCCATCGCGCCCGGCATGACCGAGACGGAAGGCTTCGCCGCCGCCGGCCTTAGCGCCGAGTCGGCCAAGGCGTTGGGCTTTTCCTTGCCGATGGGACGGCTGGGCAAGCCCGAGGACATTGCCCGCGTCGCGCTCTTTCTCGCCTCCGATCAATCCGCGTGGGTGACGGGCGAGCGCATTTCGGCCTCGGGCGGGCAAAGGTAGGCGGGGCGCCGGCGCGCTCCCAATGGTGGCGCGCCGATGCCGCGTCAACGGCCCGGCGCTCAAAGCGCTGATCGAGGAGGAATTCGGCGATGGCGTCATGTCGGCGATCGACTTCGATCTCGAGTTCGACCGCGCGCCCAATCCAAAGGGAGACCGGGTGCGGCTCGTGATGAGCGGCAAATTCCTGCCGTACAAATACTACGGAGCCGAACAGGGCGTGCCGGAGTACGGGTTCAAGGAAGAGTGATCGAGGGGAGGCGCCTCGCGTTCAGCGAGTTTCATCAAGCCGACGGTTGCGGTCATCGGCTCGTGCTGCCGAAATCGCCGCCGCCGTCATCCGCGCCAGCGTCTCGACATGCCGGCGGTCCGAGCGCCCGCCAGTGACGACAACGCGCCAGTAAAGCGCCGAGACCATGAAGTCGGCCGCAGTCTCGCGGTCAATGGTCATCGGAAGCTCACCTCGCGCGATTGCGCGATCGATCACGGTCTTCACGCGTTTGCGCCTTGCTTCCTGGAAGGGCCGGATCGCTCTTTCCAGCGCAGGTTCGCGGGCGATTTCGGCGAGAAGATCGAGGGTGACGCGCTGGATGATCCGATGACGCAAGACGCGCCGGAGAGAAAGCAGGAAGGCGAGCAGGTCCGCCTCGAGCGAACCCGTATCCGGAAGTTCGAACAGGGTCAGGCCCACTTTCGATAGCAGGTCGCTCGCCATTGCGACCTTCGAAGACCATCGCCGATAGAGCGCGGCTTTTCCGGCTCCGGCGTTCTTCGCCACGCGTTCAAGGCTGAGAGCAGCAAAGCCGACGCGCGCCCATTCTTCGAAGAACGCGCGGGTCAGGGCGTCGGTCACATCGCTCTGCATCACCGCGGCTCCGCTCGGGCGGCGCGACGCAAAAATATTTTCGTCGGAACGGTTGCGTTCCACCGCGATTTCCTCTAGTTCGTCGGAACGGTTGCGTTCCGCCCAAGGAGACTTAGCCCATGATTGACACCGTGCAAAGCTTTTCGGCGATGCTGCGCGAGACTTTGGGCGAGCGCCTCAACCCCGGCGCCGGAACCTTCGTTCAGATGTTTGCCGAGGACGGCGTAATGGAGTTCCCCTACGCTCTGCCGAGTCCCAGGCGTCTCGAAGGTCGCGAAGCCCTTGCCGCTCATCTCGCGTATCTTGCGCGCCTGGTCGAGCTCCTCAGCGTGTCCGACGTCGTCAAACATGCGACGATCGACCCCGAGGTCTTCATCGTCGAGTTCGCGAGTTCCGGATGCGCCGTGGCGACGGGCGAACCGTTCGAGCAGCGTTACATCTCGGTGATCCGGGTGCGCGACGGCCACATCGTCCACTACAAGGATTACTGGAACCCGCTCGCGATTCTGCGGACGATGAGAGGCCGCGAATTCGTTGAATCGCTTGCTCCCCGGTGAGCGCAGACGATGAGCTACACTTTTTCGATCACCCCTCACGCCATGTTCGAAGATCGATTCGAACAATTTGTCGCGCTCGGCCTCCAGAGGGCGGCGGTCGAGGAGATGCGCGGGGCGATCACCGATATGTGGAGCGACACGACGGGCGGCTGGGTCTTCGAATGGTCTCGGCTCGCCCGGCGTCACTTGGCGGCCAATCAGTCCTATATGGCATCGCTCGCCTACGGCTGCGCAAAATTCCCTTGTCTCGCGAACGAGGCAAAACGGCAGGCGCTCGCCCATCAAGTGACAGCCTTCCTTGCCGCCGCGCCCGGCTTTCCGGTCAAATTCGAGCGGCGGCTTATTGCGTTGCCGTTCGCCGGACGGACAGTAACGGCGCCGGTCCATCTCTATTCCGTCAGCGGCCGCCATGTTCAGGCGCCGGTTCTTTTGATCAGCGGCGGCGTCGACACATGGAAAATGGATATTCACAATATTTGCGTCGCGCTCGCGCAGGGTCTGGGCGTAACTGTCCTCGCGTTCGATCAACCGGGCACAGGGGAAAATCCAGCCCCGCTGGCCATCGAGGCGGACGAGATCGTGCTCGGCCTGGTCAAGCAGGCGCGCGACATCGGCAATGGCAAGGTCGCGCATTTCGGAATCTCGTTTGGCGCCAATTATTCAGCCATGACCGGGCTCCTCGGGGTCGTGGACGCGTCCGTAGTCCTCGGGGGGCCGATTGACCGGGCGTTCACGAAGGAAGCGCTCGAGAAGTTGCCTTATGGGATGCCCGATATCGTCAGCAACGCCATGGGATTCGATCATCCGCCGAGGATGCAGGAATTTGTGAGCGCGGCAGCGAAACTTTCGAGGCGTGCTCTGCTTGAACGGACGGACAATGCGCCGATGCTCGTCGTCAACGGCGAGAATGATTATTTTGTGCCGCAGGCGGATACGCGGGTCTTCGAAGGCCGGCCGAAAACCGAGGCGCATCTCATCGCGGGAGCCGGACACTGCGCCCGCTCGAAGCTTCCGGACGTCATGTCGCTGGCGCTCCGCTGGCTTCCCGATCAGATTGGCGCGGCTCCGAGTAGACGTTAACCCAGAGGACTCCGTTTGGACTCTTCGTCTCTTTCCAATCTCTACCGCGCCTACATCGACTGCCTGAATCGACAGGATTGGGAGGCGCTCGGGCAATTCGTCGACGACGAGGTTGAGCATAACGGCCGACCGCTCAAGCTCTCCGGTTACCGTGACATGCTGGTAAGGGATTTCGAGGACATCCCCGACCTCCGTTTCAATATCCAGCTCTTGGCCTCGTCTCCCCCGCTCCTCGCCGCCCGCCTCGCCTTCAAATGCTCGCCAAAAGGGAAGTTCCTTGGGCTGAACGTCGATGGACGGTTGGTTTCGTTTGCGGAGAATGTCTTTTATCAGTTCAAGCGCTTGAAGATTGCCTCGGTCTGGTCGGTCATCGACAAGGCCGCCATCGAGGCTCAGCTTCTCCGATAATGGGCCGCGTCCGCTCGCTGCGGCGACGCCTAGCTATCCACTGACCAAGAAGCTCAGCGGGTCAGCCGCCGTGGAGGTCGATCGATCCGCCGATCCTCTGGGCGATTTCGCGCGCGATCCGGCCGGTGACCGCATCGGGGATGTCGACGCCCGACAGGCGCCAGGTCGCTCCGGCGAGATTCATGTGGACGCCATAGCGCCCGTCGGGGCTATCGAGCCCGACGACGAAGCTCAGCGGGCTGACAAAATAGGAGTTCATCGCCGCCCGCAACGGGCCGGCCTGGAACGCCTCGCCGAGCCCCGGCATCCGCCAGAGCCCGCCTGCGTCCGGACCGCCTGCGACGCGTCCCTGGTTTAGGAGCGCGGCGATGTTCTCGGGCGTCAGAAAGGCGCGCAGCAGCATCTCGGCCGCGGCGGCGTTGAGGCCGGCGCCGTCCCCAAAGCCCGGATGGAGCGCAATGAGCTTCTGAAGTTGCGGATTTTGTTCAAGATAGGCGCGCGAGATCTGACCGCTCAAGGACCGGCTGAGCGCCGTCAGATCGACGCGCTCCATCACCGCCGCCGCGTCGCCCCGCGAAGCGGCTGACGCAAGCTGGGCCGCGCCGGCCAGCGCCCAACCCCAATAGGCCGCAACAAGAATAACGAGCGCGACGGCGGCGCCGATAAATTTTCGCATAGTGTTCCCTAGATCCTGGCCCCGGTCTGAGCGCGAATAGTATCGATTTCTCGACGCCACTGCTTTTTCACTGTGGCGGTCAATTGTGACAGAGTCGCGGCGTTGGAACGCGACAAGCCGCGTTGGCCGGCGCAGGCGCTCGCCGAAGCGGGCGCCGGATTCCAACCTGCGGAACAACTGAGCGAGGGTGAGGTTCTTTCCTTGGCAGAGAAGTGGAAGCGCTGCGTCGTCAGCGACCTGCGACAGGTTCTATCGCAGGCGTCAGCAATCCTAAGTCGTCAGAAATCTTCCATATTTCTGCAGACTTCAAACGCGGAGTGCAGAAATGACCGGTAAGGAGAAGGAATGGGGGGTCAGGGCGAGTCGGTTCATCAAGGCTGAGTTGAAGCGAGCGAATGTCGGCTACAAGGAACTGGCGGAAAGGCTCAACAAGCACGGATTGCGGGAAACCGAAACGTCGATAACGGGTAAGCTTGGGCGCGGCGCCTTCGCAGCGTCATTTTTCCTCGCCTGCCTGGCCGTATTGGGCCGGAACGAAATAAGGGTGGAGGATATCTGACGTTAGGGTCTCTGATCTCTTCGGCGCCGCGCATCGCCAGTTTGGATTCGCGCTCTACGTTTTGCTCCCGCCGCCGCTACGACTCGAGCACCTCGTGCTCCGCATGGTTCTCGCCGATAGAAAAAGCGCAAATGCGCGAGAGGTGGGCGTAGGGCAGGCCAGTCTCGTTCGCCCAGGCGTTGAATTGATCCTGCACCAGCTTGAGGTCGCGCTTCGATTTGACCTCGTCGGCCACATCGAGGCCGGCGTCACGCAAGCAGGCGACGACGTCCCTCGACGTGACAAATCCGTCCCAGCCGAGAAACCTCAGCAGCATCTGGCCGGTATTGCCGCCGAGCCGGCCGCCACGCTTGGCCAGGAGTTCGAGTAGGCCGACCTCGTCGGAGGACGGCCACCCGGCGAGGAACTTGCCGAAACTGCCGTGCTCCTTCGCCACATCCTGGACCAAGCGCGCATTCAAGCGCACCGAGCCGATCTTCGCGCCGTTGCGCACGATCCGCGCGTCCTTCACGAGCCCGTCCCAGAAGTCGTCGGGCTCGAAGGCGAGCCGCGCCGGCTCGAAGCCGAGAAAAGCCGCTTCGAATCCGGGCCACTTCGATTCGATCACGCTCCAGGCGAAGCCGGCCGAGAACACCCGCTTGGTCATTTCCGCGAGCACGCGATCATCGCGGAGCTTGAGCAGGGCCGCAGGCGTGGGCTTCGGCGGCATGAGCCGGGCGAGCGCGTCGGCGCCGCCTTTGCGCTTTTCGGCCCGGGCGCGGATTGTTTGGAACGCGATCATCCCTAACGGCCCCCTGCGTCGACACTGGTCAACTTACAAGCGGGCCCGGCTCTGAGCCAAGCGTGCAAATCCCTTTCGTGCACTGTCGGATATTTGGCTGCAATCCCGACGCAGCCATCGCCGCGTCTCCCCAAATCTTGCCCTTGCGTAACGCAAGGCGCGGCACGTAGGGTCGGCTCGTCCAAAGTCTCGACGCTCGTGGAGCGCGAGCTTGCCAGCCAGCAAATGGGGAGGATTCATCATGAGGAGCGAACGCGCGCTTGTTTTGGCCGCTCTTGCGGTCGGGCTACTCACCGGTGCGACCGCCGCGCGGGCGGAAGGCTGGATCGGCAGCTGGGGGGCGAGCGACGTCTTTCCAGTCGGACAGGACATCAACTACCAGACGTTGCGGCAATTTGTACGGCTCAGCGCCGGAGGCAAGGAGGCGCGCATCCGTTTCT
This sequence comes from Roseiarcus sp., assembly GCA_049584355.1. Classification (GTDB taxonomy): domain Bacteria; phylum Pseudomonadota; class Alphaproteobacteria; order Rhizobiales; family Beijerinckiaceae; genus Roseiarcus. The sequence goes on from JBAUXQ010000455.1 coordinate 7,722, forward strand.
CCAACGCGACCGGGCTCTACCCGCTGGTGATCGGTTCGGCGCATGTGGCGAAGCCGGCGGCCGACGGCGCCCCGAGCGCGATCGATCCCTCAACCGACCGCGCGCTCACCTTCGGAGGGGCCGGCGGCGTCACGGTCGCGCCGGGCGCGGAGGTGGTGTCGGATCCCGTCGAGATGGACCTCCCTCCATTGTCGACGCTCGCCGTAAGCCTGTTTGTGCCGCGATGGACCGGACCTGCGGTGATTCATCTCGACGGGGTCGCGACGACCTACATCTCGGGCGACGGCGACTTCACGGCTGCGGCCGCCATTCCGTCGCCAAAGACATCGACCTCGCGGTTTTTCATCGACGAGGTCGACGTGGACGCGCTCGGCCAGCCAGCGACGGTGGTCACGCTCGGCGACTCCATCACCGACGGGTATCGCTCCAAGGTGGATGGCAACCATCGCTGGCCCGACCGGCTGGCCGAACGTCTGGCGGCGCGTCCAAACTCTGAGGCTATTGGCGTCGTCAACGCGGGCGTAAGCGGCAACCGCATCCTGCACGATCACCCCGAGGAGTTGTTCGGCCCGACCGCTCTGGCCAGGCTCGATCGCGACGTGCTTTCCGTGCCGGGAGTTCGCTGGGTGGTGCTGATGGAGGGAATCAACGACATCGGCCATTCGACGAGCGCGGGGCTTCCCGAGCAGGACGTCACCGCTGACCAGATCATCGCCGGCATGAAGCAGATCGTCGCCCGGGTGCACGAGCACGGCGCCAAGATCTACGGCGCGACACTGACCCCCTACGAAGGCACGGTGTTCCACGGCTACTACCAACCGGAGGGCGAAGTGAAGCGGGAGGCGGTGAACGCCTGGATACGCTCGCCAGGCTCGTTTGACGCGGTCATCGACTTCGACGCGGCCGTTCGCGATCCCGCGCATCCGACCCGCATCCGGCCCGAGTACGATGTGGACGACCATCTGCATCCGAACGACGCCGGCTATCGCGCGATGGGGGATGCGGTCGACCTGAACCTGTTTCAGTAGCAGGTCCGGACGAGGGGTCGCGCGGCTTTGTGCTTCGCGACCTCGGAGTCGCACGACTCCGCAACACGGGTCGCATCGGCGCAGGCGACGGGCCGGTCACGGTAGAATTGTATTGGCCCCGTCGGCGAGAATTCCTAGCCTGTGACGTCCCTCTAGCCTCGCTGCGGCGAGGTTAGCGGTCCCACAATCTGGAGAGCCCCGTGATCCGCTTCTATTTCCACCCCACCCCCAATCCCGCCAAGGTCGCGCTCCTGTTGGAGGAGCTCGGCCTCGCCTACGAAGTCGTCCCGGTCGATACGAGCAAGGGCGAGCAGCACGCGCCCGCTTTTCGCGCGATCAATCCGAACGGCAAGGTGCCCGCGGTCGTCGACACCGAAGGGCCGGGCGGGATCGAGGCGCGGGTGTTCGATTCGAGCGCGATCCTGCTCTATCTCGGCGAAAAAACCGGGCGCTTCGTCGGCGCTCCGGCCGACAAGCCAGAGCTCTTGTCGTGGCTCTTCTTCATCGCCAGCGGCCTGGGTCCCTTCTCCGGCCAGGCGGTGCATTTCCAGCACGCGGCGCCGGAAAAGCTTCCCTACGCGATCAACCGCTACCGGCGCGAGATCGAGCGCCATTACCGCGTCCTCGACCGGCATCTGGCCGGGCGCGACTGGATCGTCGGAACCGACTATTCGATCGCCGACATGTCCGCCTGGGGCTGGCTGGCTCGCGCCGGCCGGGTGTTGCCCGGGGAGGACGATGCGCTCGCCGCCTTCCCGAATCTCAAGCGCCTGTTCGAGACCGTCGACGCCCGCCCGGCGGCGGCGCGGGCGAAGGCGGTCGCCAAGGATCATCCGTTCAAGCGAACGACCGATGAAGAGACGAAGCGCGCGATGTTCCCGTCGAACTATCCGGAAATCGCGATGTGAGACCCTTATAGTCTGGCGTTCTCTTCGCCGTCGAACACGATCTGGTCGGCCCATTTGCGCGCCGCCTCGCGCTGGCCGGCGGTCCGCACGGTCCAGGCCATGACCGGCGCGCCGGTCAGTTCCTTCATCAGGAACGGGATCTTGTGGGGGAGGTCGTCGACGCTCCACGACAGGAAATCCGGCCGGGCGAGATCGAAATGGTCGAAATCAGTCCAATCCCGCCTTTGCTC
>JBAUXQ010000456.1:0-12112 GCA_049584355.1 Roseiarcus sp.
GAATAGAGCATGCCGTCGTGGCCCATGGCGATCCCGTCGTCGACGGCGATGGTGTTGAACTCCTTGGCGACCCCGCCGGCGGCCTCGATCTCGCGCGCGACCAGTTGGCCGAGGTCCTTCAGGTGCACGTGGCCGGGCACGAACTGGGTGAAGGAATTGGCGACCGCGATGATTGGCTTGCCGAAATCGCCGTCGCGCATGCCGGTCGCGCGCCACAGGCCGCGCGCGCCCGCCATGTTGCGGCCATGGGTCGAAGTGCGGGAGCGATAGGGAGGCATAGGACGCCTTTTAGACAAGGAAATGCGCCGGCGCTAAGGCGCCGGCAAGACGTCATAATCGCATTTTCGTGCGCCCGCCAGCAAGGGCGAGGGCGAACGGGGGTGCCGTCAAGGCCGGGCGCGAGCCGGATGTGCTAGATACGCCGCAAAGCCCCGGAGCCGATGATGACAAGCGTTTCGAGGGCCGCGGCAATGCGCGGCGCTCAATCATAAAGAGCCGGGACAACGGAAAACGGAAAAGGACTTTGCGACCCCGATCGCTGAGATCAGATGATTCGTCGTCCTGTTCTCTTCCGCTCGCCAAGCGGCTTTCTGTGTCAGTTTGGCCGGGGCAGCCGTGCTGTCCATCGGTATTCCTCCCTGGCGAATCGGCTCGCTTCGCCCTTGTTTTAGCGATCCGTCGTGGCCGCCCGGGAAGCTCCGCGCCCGTACGACTACCCGGACTTTTGTATGCATAATACACATCGCGGTCAAGAGCCAGGTTTAAAATACCCCTTTGTGGCCCAAATTTCGGAAGGTCTTTCCCAGAGTCCCGCTTTGTCAGTTTCAGACGTTGTTGTATGCTAGATGAAACGGCGGTGAGTCCCGAACATGGTCCCGTTCGGCTCGTTACCCGTTCCAAAGAGGCCTCGCCGAAACACGCCGGCAGTCCGGCTCGATCACCTGGCGATCCGCGAACCGCTGCCCCAATCCGCTGCAGTGACGGTCGCCGATCCGTTTCACGAGAAGCGTGAGAGACCGCGCTCTCGCGCTTTTTTCGCCTGACCCGGAGGTGTCCATGTCGCAAGCCAAAGTATTTGTGAGCTGGCCGGATTATTCGATCGACGACCCGGAAACCGGCGCTCGATTGGTGAAGGGCGGATTCGAGCCCGTGCTGTGGCCGCGGAGGGGCGCGCGCAGCGAAGACGAGCTGATCGCAATGCTGAAAGGATGTATCGCGGCCATCGCGTCCGCGGATCCTTTCACCGACCGGGTCATGCAGTCCAACCCGCAATTGCGAATTATCTCGCGCGTTGGCGTGGGTGTCGATTCCGTTGACATGGAGGCGGCGACCCGCCGCAACATTGCCGTGTCCGTAACTTCGGGCGCCAACGCTGAGACGGTCGCCGATCATACGCTCGGTTTTATCCTCGCGCTGCTTCGGAAGCTGGTGCCCCAGCACCTTTGTGCGAGCAACGGCCGATGGGAGCGGGTCGGCCCGATGACCGGGTCGGAATTGCCGGGAAAAACCGTTGGCCTCGTCGGCGCGGGCGGTATCGGCAAAGTCGTGCTGCGCCGCCTCTTGGGCTTCGACGCGAAGGTCATCTATTTCGACGCATTCGTCCCGTCGCTGAATGGCGCGACCAAGGTCGCCACGCTGGCCGAACTGCTCGAGCGATCTGACATCGTTTCGATTCACATGCCGCTGGTTCCAAAGACCCATCACATTGTCGATGCGGCCGGAATCGCGAGAATGAAGTCCGGAGCGCTGCTCATCAACACGTCGCGCGGACCATTGGTCGATCAGGCGGCCCTGTTTGCGGCCCTCCGCGAGGGGCGTCTGGGCGGCGCAGGGCTCGACGTATTCGACGAGGAGCCGCCACCGGCAGGAACCTTCGACGGCGTGCCGAACCTGCTGCTTTCCTGCCACGTCGCCGGCGTCAGCCACGAATCGATCCGAAGGATGACTGTCTCGGCGACCTCGAGCGCGTTGGCCATACTGGCAGGGGAGACGCCCGACACCGTGCTCAATCCCGAAGTGCTTCGGCGAAAGCCGATCCGGCTGTCGGCTTGACCCGCGCGGCGACGGGACGCCGGTCGAATCGGAGGAACGAGATGCCCCTGGAGAGATTCCGGCTCGACGGCCAGATTGCGCTGGTGACGGGAGGCGGGCGCGGGATTGGTCTGGCGATCGCCCAAATTCTCGTCGACGCCGGGGCGACTGTGACCGTCGCGGACGTCGATCCAAAGCTTGGCTCGGCGGCGGTGCAGACGCTCGGGAAGCAGGCCCGGTTTTTCGCCCTCGACGTCACCGATCCGGGCGAGGTCGCAAAAGCCGCGGCGGCGGTCAACGCGGAGCACGGCGGACTGGATGTCCTCATCAATAACGCGGGCGTTTGCGTCGATAGTCCCGCGATCGGGATGACGAATGAAATCTGGCGCGCGCAGATGGCGGTGAATCTCGACGCCGTCTTCTATTGCTGCCGCGAGTTCGGGCGCCAGATGGTTGAGCGGGGCAGGGGCTCGATCGTCAACATGTCCTCCATCGCCGGACTGATCGACATTCGGCCGCAGAATCACATTGCTTACAGCACCGCGAAGGCCGGCGTTATTCAGCTCTCAAAAGTGCTTGCTTCCGAATGGGCGCGACACAATGTCCGCGTCAATGCCATCGCGCCCGGCTATGTGGCCACCGATATGACGAGGTCGGTCTCTCAAAATCAGTTCCTGGACACATGGAAGTCGCTGATACCAACCGGCCGTCTGATGTCTGCCGACGAGATCGCCTATGCGGTCCTGTTCCTGGCCAGCCCGGCTTCGAGTTCGGTGACGGGACAGGTGCTGGTCGCGGATTCCGGCTACACGGTCTGGTGAGGAGCCTCGACTGCGAGCTCCTTTCGGAAAACGCGCTCCATCTCCAACCGAAAATCGACCGCCTGGGAGCCTTGGGGCTGCTGAATGTCGGCCCAGCTGACAATCTCTCCTATGCCGACCGGCCTTTTCAGCACGACGTCATGGGCAAGTCCGATCGGCAGGGCGTTCAGCGCCAATGATCGCCGCGCGGGGACGAGCTTTCCGTAGACGCAATAGCCGCCTTCTCCATCAAGTTTTTCGCCAGCGTGGAGCGAGCGCTTGGCGGTCGCGACCACGTCACCCTGAAACAGCCGCGTGGCTCCTGTCGCCTCTCGTCGCAAGACAGTGTTGCAGACCGAGATGCCGAGTTCCAGGCCGATCAGATGATAGGGCTTGTACATTGCCGCGTAGCGCCCGCTGGGATCGGTAAGCAGCCCGTATTCGGCGAAGCACTTCTTTACATAGTCAGTCGGAGCCTCGAATACGACATAGACGCCCCAGCGCAGGTCCCGGAACACAGGACGTCCATCGCGCTCGAGCGACGAAACGACTTCGACCATTCCCTTCGCAGGCAGGACCCCTCCGTGCTGGCGCGGTCTCATGATCCGGGGCAAATCGTCCGCCCCGCACGCTGGGAAGGATAGGCCATCCTCCGGAGCGGCAAGGCCCGAGGCGTTGGCGACCGCGGCCATTTCCAGCGCGGATTTGGTGCCGTCGATGAAGGAGTTGAACATCCTCGCATTGAAGTCGCCGGCGGCAACCTGCTCTTCTGTGAAGCCATAATGCTTCCAGACCGTTTCGGGGGTGGATTCGTGATACTGCGGCAGATACTTGGTGCCCTTGCCGGCGCAGACGACATCGAATCCGCTGCAACGCGCCCAATCGATCAACTCAGCGATGAGCGCGGGCTGATCGCCATAGGCCTGCGAGAAAAGCACCCCGGCCGACGCCGCCCGTCGAGCAAGCAGCGGGCCAGCGAGCGCGTCCGCCTCGACGTTGACCATGATGGTGTGATGCCCGTTCGCGATCGAGAGCAACGCGTGACGGATGCCCGAGGCCGGGTGGCCTGTCGCATCGATGACAACGTCGACCTCCGGAATAGCGATCAGCGGTTCGGCCTCCTCCGTCAGATAGGTCGCGCCGGTCTTGAGCGCTTCGCGCGCTGAATGCGCGCCATATTGGTCCGCAGACCAGCCGACTCTTTCCAGCGAAGCCACGCTGCGGGCCCGCGATAGATCCGCTATGCCGACGAGATGCAGGCCGGCGACGCGCCGCGCCTGCGACAGGAACATCGAACCGAACTTGCCGGCGCCGATCAGCGCAACCCTTATAGGCCGCCCCTCTTGCGCGCGCCGTTGCAGTTCATCGTACATGCTGCAGTCCCACCGCCATAACAGCCGTATGGCAAAGTCTCAGTGAATTTCCTTCGCCGAGGCGAGCGCCTGCTTCAGTTTCGCGAGGGTGAAGTTGGGGTCGCGGCAGACATCGAGGATTGCCTTTTCCCGGCGACTGACAAGGTCGACCGCAGCGGCGAGTCCGGCCACGCAGTCGGCCGGGATGACGACCGCGCCCTGATAGTCGGCGTGGACGATGTCGCCGTGCGCGACCCGCATCCCGCAGACGTCGACAGGCTCGCCATATTCGACCAGGTGCACATGCGCGTGGCTCGGCCCGACATGCCCACCGAGAATCTGGAATCCTTCGGCGAGCAACTCGGTGTCGCGGTACGAGCCGTTGGTCACGCAGCCCGCCGCGCCGAGCGCCTTATGCACCTCGCTATGCACCTCCCCCCAAAAGGAGCCGGAGCCGGGCGAATCGTCAACATCCTGGATGACGACCATTGTCGGGAGGTCGGAGTGAGCGACATATTCATACCAGCTGATCCGGTCGGGCACGGGGCCTCGCGACGGTTCGGCCGCTCTTATGCGGGCGACCCTGGCCACTCCAACCACCGGCTTTAGAGCCGGCCGCGCGGCGATGAGAGGCGACTTGGTGAACCCGGAGTTTCGACACTCCGGCCGTAGCACCTCGAGCGCGTTGCAGACGCTCGCCGTGTCGAACAGCGCCAGCGCCTCGACGCTGGCGCGGGTAAGTGTCGCCACAGACATTTTTCCCACCCTCTCAGGAATATTTCGGACCGCCCTGGAGATTGACGACCACGTTCTTGGTCAAAGTGTAGCTGTCGAGCATCGCCTCGAGCGAGTACTCCTTACCGATGCCGCTCTGCTTGTAGCCGCCATAGGAGTGGCCGGCGGCCGGGCCGCCAGCCTGATTGACCTGAATCCAGCCGGCCTCGAGTCGATGTGCGGTTCGCACCGCAACCCCGATGTCGCGTCCCCAGACGAAGGCTGCGAGCCCGTAGTGCGTGTCGTTCGCCATCTTCACGACTTCGTCCTCGTCTTTCCAGGGGATGACGACCATGACGGGGCCGAACACCTCTTCGCGCGCGATACGCCAGTCGTTTGTCGCGCCCGCGATAATGGTGGGTTTGTAGAAATAGCCCTTCGACAGAGGCGCCTCGGTCGGCGGCGCGCCCCCGGTGAGAAGCTTCGCGTCCCGCTGCGCCAGACCTTCCTTCACATAGCCCGTGACCATAGCGTGCTGCTTGGCATTGATAAGCGTGCCCGCATCGGTCTCTTCGTCAATCGGATTGCCGAGACGAATCGCCGAGACCTTCTTGACCAGCTTGTCGAGGAACGCGTCGTGGATGCTGTGATGCAGGAAGAGTCGCGAGCCCGCCGTACAGGACTGACCTTGCCGAGTGAAGCGCATCGCGGCGATCGCCCCATCGGTCGCGGCGTCCTGGTCAGCGTCCGGGAAGACGATGCACGGGTTCTTCCCGCCAAGCTCGAGCGAAGTCGGCACGATGCGCGGCGCGGCGGCCTGCAACACGAGCCTTCCAACCTCCGTCGATCCGGTAAATGAGAATTTCTGGACGTGGGAATTGTTCAGCAGCGCGGCGCCGGCCTCTTCGCCCAGTCCGGTGAGAACGTTGAGCACGCCGGCTGGCAGGAAATTCTGTGCAATCTCCGCAATCGCGATCACGGTAAGAGGCGCATCCTCGGCTGCTTTGAGGACGATCGTATTGCCGGCGCATAGAGCCGGCGCAATCTTGACGGATGCAAGCGTCACGGGCGCATTCCAGGCGATGATGCCGCCAACGACGCCAATCGGCTCCCGGCGCGTATAGCTCAGCAGATCCTCGCCGAAGGGCAAAGTGCTGCCTCTGAGCTCGCTGCCCAATCCGCCGAAATAGCGAAAGATATCGATCGCGCCGCGAATTTCGGGACGCGCCTGCGTTCGCAGCGCATTGCCGGTCTCGGTCGCGAGCAGCCGGGCGAGTCGCTCGATCTCCTTTTCGATGGCGTCGGCGATCTTGATGAGCGCCCGCCCGCGTTCGCGGGGCAGAACCTGACGCCATCCGGGAAAGGCCGCCGCCGCCGCTGCGACGGAGCGATCGACGTCCCGAGCGCGAGCGCGAGGCACATAGGCGACCACGGAGCGATCAAAGGGATTCTCAACCGGCAGTCTTTCGCCGTCGATCGCGTCTATCCAATTTCCGCCCACAAACATCTTTTGGTCGCGGGAGTCCGCACCGGTCCTGTCCATCTTGTGACCTCCTGCCAGCCCCTGGGCCCGTCGGCGTCAACGCCCAACTTGTATACGAAAAAAACATCTTGGCTAGATGGCGCGCTTGCGATGGACGGTTCAACCCATTTTCTAGCTCGCTTGATATCGCCGCTAGTCTCGTAGTTTATTGGGAAAAAGCGTCACAGCCGCGACTCTGGCCGGGTGAAATCGGACTGGATATCCGTAAGTGCATGATGTATGCATTAGTCAGGAGAGCCCCGCGCATGCCGCCGACGTTGACCGAGAACGACCGTGGGGTCTCGACCCGGGACGAGAAGGCGCGCGCGCCCGCGCCCTTGCCGCTCGAGGGCATGCGTGTCCTCGATCTCTGTCAGGTGATGGCCGGGCCATTTTGTTGCATGCTGCTGGGCGATATGGGCGCCGACGTGATCAAGGTCGAGCCGCCGGGAAACGGCGATCAGACCCGCGGCGCTATGGGCTTCAAGCTCAAGGGCAACGATAGCCTCGGGTTCATGAGCCTCAATCGGAACAAACGCAGCATAGCCCTCGATCTCAAGAATCGATACGGGCGCGAGGCGTTTTATGAACTGGTCAAGACCGCGGACGTTGTGGTGGAGAACTATCGCCCCGGCGTGACGGCCCGGCTTGGGATCGACTATGAAACGCTGAGTGAAATCAAGCCTGGGCTGATCTATGCGAGCATTTCGGGTTTCGGGCAGACGGGCCCCTGGTCCGATCGGCCAGGATTCGACCTGATGGCGCAGGCAATGACCGGAATCATCGCAATCACCGGCCATCCCGGCCAACCACCCGTTCGCGCCGGCGTTCCCGTCGCCGACCTTGGTTGCGGCCTGTTCGCGCTCTACGCCGTTCTCTCCGCTTACATCGGAAAGCAGAAGACTGGCGTCGGCCAATATATTGACGCATCGTTATTTGAATCCGCCCTCGCGCTGACCATCTGGGACACGGCCCAGTACTGGGGCACCGGCAGACGGCCGGAGCCGATCGGCACGGCGAACCGAATGAGCGCGCCATACCAGGCGGTTAAAGCGAAGGACGGGTATTTTGTATTGGGGGCGAACAATGCGAGGCTTTGGGAGCGGCTTTGCAAAGTCGTCGGCCGCCCCGAGCTCGTTTCCGATCCTCGCTTCGCGACCATTCCCGACCGGCTCGCGCGCATCCCGGAGCTCATCGCGGAGATCGAGAAACAACTCGCGACCCGGTCGGCCGATGAATGGGTGGAGCTGATGCTTGCGGCTGGCGTTCCCGCTGCGCCTATCCTCAATCTGGCTGATGCGCTGGACAGCGATCACGCGAAAGCGCGCCAGATGGTCATGGAATTGGAGCATCCGGTCGAAGGCTCGGTGCGATCGCTTGGCTTTCCGGTCAAGTTTTCCGGAACCCCGCCGGTGGTGCGACTTCCACCACCGCTGCTTGGCGAGCAGTCCGCCGAAATCATGAGGGAAATAGGCATCGCGGACGACGGCGTCGAGGCCTTGCGGCGAGGAGGCGCGTTCGGTGGTCCGTAATCGCGGCATTGTGGCGTCCGTCAAAGACGGCGTCGCTTCCGTTGTCATCGATCGGCCGGAAGCGAAGAACGCGATGTCGTTCGCCATGTATGACGCGCTTGGGGCGGCCTGCCGGAGTTTCAATGCGGACCCGACGATCCGAGTCGCCACGTTTCGCGGCGGCGGAAAGGCGTTTGCCTCCGGGACTGACATTTCCGAGTTCCAGACCTTTCGCAGCGGTGAAGACGGCGTCGCCTACGAAGATAGGATCGAGGCCTCCCTCGATGCTCTCGCCGCCATCAAGGTCCCGACCATTGCGGTGATCGAAGGTCCTGCCGTTGGCGGCGGCCTGATGCTGGCGCAAGCCTGCGACGTCAGAATCGCAGTTCCGGAGGCCCGCTTCGGGATTCCGGTCGCGCGGACGCTCGGGAACTGCATCGCCACGCGCAACCTTGTCCGTCTCTCCGGCGAGTTCGGCGCGTCGCGCGTCCGTCGGATGATCTATCTCGCCGAGCTGATCGACGCGGAGGAGGCCAAGTCGGCCGGCTTTCTCGCGAAAATTGTCGAAGCTGAGAAGCTCGACGAAACGGTCGCCGCGCTGTGCCGGCAAATCGCGGCCTATGCCCCGGTCGCTCTGCGCACCGCAAAGGCACAATTCCGGCGCTTCGCGCGGGGTGTGCAGGATGATCGGGATCTCCTCGAGGCATGTTACGCCAGCGCCGATTTTCATGAAGGCGTGGCGGCCTTCATGGCGAAACGGGCGCCGCGCTGGCAGGGAGCTTAGGGAGAGCCCGAGGAAATGGCGATCATCGACGGCCAGGTGCATCTCAACCATCTCGGCATCGAGGCGTGCCTGGGAGCCATGGACGCAGTCGGCATCGATGGCGCAATCATCGACCAATATCCCCCGACCGGGACGCGCCTCGAGAATGGCGCCTATCGCTATGCTTATGCGATGTCCGAGCAGGCGGTCCTGCGCTTTCCGGCGCGATTTTCCTATGTCGCCCGAATCGACAATCGAGACCCCGACAGGGACAGGCTGATCGCCGGGGCGCGATCCCATCGCGGATGCCTTGGACTTCGGGTCGATCAACCGTCGCGCGCCGAGATGGCCGGCGACGGTTACGGCGCGTTTTTTCGCGCGGTGATGGAGCATAAGGTGCCGACCTGGGTCGTGCTGCCTGGCCGGCTCGGTGAGCTTCATCCCTATCTCGACGCGCTCCCCGAGCTGCCGGTGATAATCGACCATGCAGGCCTTCTCGAGCGCGGAGAGAATTCGCGCGACCATCCCTTTCGGGGCATCGACGCGCTCATCGAGCTCGCGCGCTTCCCAAAGGTTGCGGTCAAATGGGGACATGTCACCGAATGGTCGGCCAAGCCGTTTCCCTATCAGGACGCGCTCGACCAGCTCCGGCGTGTCGTCGATGCGTTCGGCGCCGCCCGGGTGATGTGGGAAAGCGATTGGACGCAGACGCTCGGAAATCAAACGCTCGCCGAGATGTTCTTCTCGATCAAGCTTTCCGACCGCTTCAATGTGGAGGAAAAAGCCTATCTGCTTGGTCGCACGGCGCTCGAGGTCATGCGCTGGGATCGACCCGAGCACGAGGTCGATACGGTCGTCGTGGGCGCGGACGTTTGGGAGGAATTCCTGTATAAGACGAAGAATTCGGGACGACTCCCGCATGCGCGGGTCGAGGTCATCAAAGCTGGCGAGTCGACGCCGGCGGCCGGCAGGACGTTCAGCACGCTAACGCTGCCGAACGCCACAACTGTCGCTGTCGATAAGCTCGTCGAAGCCGTCCTGTTTGGACGGATAGCCCGGGTGGACTGACGATGTGGCAAGGAGCCGCCCGCTACCCGGACCCTTCCGTCCAGGCCCTGGACAAGTCGTTCGAGAAATATTGTCAGCGTCTCGCTGCGGTCGAGCTGCTTTTTACCGGCTGCCGCTGGGCCGAAGGGCCAGTTTGGTTCGGCGACGCTCGCTGCCTGCTGTGGAGCGACATCCCGAACAATCGCATCCTTCGCTGGGACGAGGAGACCGGCGCGACGACAGCCTATCGAAAGCCCTCGAACTTCGCGAACGGCAACACGCGCGACCGCCAGGGGCGACTGTTGACGTGCGAGCACGGAACCCGGCGGGTGACGCGGACCGAGTATGATGGCTCGATTACGGTCTTGATCGACCGCTTCGAGGGCAAACGGCTCAACTCGCCCAACGACATCGTATGCAGGAGCGACGACTCGATATGGTTCACGGATCCGCCCTTCGGCATTTCGAATGACTACGAGGGCGACCGGTCGGAGTCTGAGCTGCCTGCGAATGTCTACTGCGTCGACTCTTCGACCGGAAAAGCCACGGTCGTGGCTTCGGACATAAAGGGGCCCAATGGCCTTGCCTTCAGTCCCGACGAAAGGACCCTTTACATAGTCGAGGGGCGCGAAACCCCGCGGCGGCTTCTTGCCTTCGAAGTCATCCGCGACGGAAATCGACTCGGCAAGCGCCGAATCTTCGCCGTCGCGGACGATGGCGGCGCGCTTGACGGCTTTCGCTGCGACGAGGACGGCAATCTGTGGTGCGGATGGGGCATGGGCAGTGCGGAGCTCGACGGCGTTGTCGTATTTTCTCAGACGGGCGAGCGGATCGGCCGCATCGCTCTGCCTGAGCGTTGTGCGAACCTCTGTTTCGGCGGGCGGCGCCGCAACCGGCTGTTCATGGCGGCAAGCCGGTCAGTCTATTCGTTGTACGTAAACACGCGTGGCTGTGTTTGAAGTCCGAGCGAGCACGATGGAAGGCGGGGACAATCTTTGGCTAAGCAACCTCGACACACCGAGCCGCCTACCCGCGGCGTTCACGAGTCTCTGCACGAACTCGCAACCCGGCATATTCGCGAGATGATCGTGAAGAGCGAACTTGGCCCAGGCGCGCGTTTGCACGAACAGGCGCTATCCGAGGCGCTCGGTATCTCGCGCACGCCTGTTCGGGAAGCGATTCGGGCGCTTGCAGCGGAGGGCCTGGTCGAAGTTCTGTCGAACAAGGGCGCCGTTGTCCGCGAAATGACTGTCGATGAGGTGCTCGACACGTTTCAGGTGATCGGCGCGCTTGATTCCCTTGTTGGCGACCTTGCCGTTGCAAACATGACGCCGCAGGATTTGGCTGATCTCGAGGATATGCATGACCGCATGCGATCGCGCTTCGAGGCGAAGGATCTGTTCGGATATTTCAAGGCGAACCAGGAGATTCACCGCAAGCTGGTCGCGATATCCGGCAACGCCACGCTCCAGCGTCAGCTGCAGGGGCTTAACGCGCAGGTTCAGCCATACCGGTATAGCGTCAACATCGACCGGGAGAGCTGGGAACGCTCGGTGCGTGATCACGAAGCGATCATGGACGCCTTGCGGGACCGCGATCCGGCCGCCCTCGCCAAGCTCCTTCGGCAGCATCTGCCCGCCAAGTCAGATGTGGTTCGACATGCGTTCGCCTCGGCGAGCGCGTTGAAACGGCCTCGCGCCGTTCGCCGGCGAAGCTCCTCCATGATGGTGGGCAGAGAGTAACAATGATCTTCGACAGATTGCTATTGACGGGAGCCGCCGGGAAACTGGGCACCATCCTGCGGCCCGCCTTGCGGTCGCAGGCCGCCTTCCTTCGTTCAAGCGACATCAAGCCTCTGCCGGAATCCCAAGCGGCCGCGAACGAGGAATTGGTCATCGCAGACCTCTCCGATCGGTCAACCGCCGCGCGCCTCGTCAAGGATATCGACGCGGTCGTCCACTTTGGCGGGATCGCGCTCGAGTCCGACTACGACAGCATTTCCAGGGTGAACATCGACGGAACCTACTACCTCTACGAAGCAGCCAGGCAAGCCGGCGTGAAGCGGGTCGTCTTCGCGAGCTCGGTCCACGCGGTCGGTTTTTATGAGCAGCTCGACGTCATCGACGCGTCGGTGCCCCAGCGTCCCGATACGCTCTATGGACTGTCGAAGGCCTTCGGAGAGGACCTCGCTCGACTCTACTGGGACAAGTATGGGCTGGAGACAGTTTGCATCCGGATCGGCTCCAGCTTTCCTGAGCCGATCGATCGTCGGATGATGCTGACATGGCTCTCCTTCCGGGACCTTATTCAGCTTGTCTCGCGCTCGCTCACGGCGCCGCGCGTCGGCCATCTGACCGTGTATGGAATTTCGG
>JBAUXQ010000457.1:0-2407 GCA_049584355.1 Roseiarcus sp.
CGCATCTGCGGCACGCCGCAGGACAAGTTCCTGCAGATCTGCGACTTGTTCGCTTCGTGCTCTCCGCCCGACAAGGCGCTGACCAGCCTGTTCGCGCTCGGCTGGACGCAGCATTCCGTCGGGGCGCAGAACATTCGCACGATGGCGATGGTGCAGCTGCTGCTCGGCAACATCGGCGTGGCGGGCGGCGGCATGAACGCGCTGCGCGGCCATTCCAACATCCAGGGCTTGACCGACGTCGGGCTCCTGTCGAACGCAATGCCCGGCTATCTTACTTTGCCGCGCGACACTGAGGTGACGTTCGACGACTACATGAAGACGCGGCTCTATAAGCCCCTGCGCCCGGGTCAGGTCAGCTACTGGCAGAACTACAGGAAGTTCTTCGTCAGTTTCCAGAAGGCGATCTACGGGAGCGCAGCGACTGCGGACAACAATTGGGCCTACGACTGGCTGCCCAAGCTCGACATTCCGCTCTACGACATCATCAAGGCCTTCGAGATGATGGCGAATGGCGAGATGAACGGCTACATTTGCCAGGGCTTCAATCCGATGCAGGCCTTCCCGGATCAGGGCAAGATCCGCCGGGGGCTCAGCAAGCTCAAATACCTTGTTGTGATGGACCCGCTCGACACGGAGACGTCGCGCTTCTGGGAAAATTTCGGTCCGCACAATCCGACCGATCCGGCCTCGATCCAGACGGAGGTGTTCCAGCTTCCCACCACCTGCTTCGCCGAGGAGAATGGCGCGCTCGTCAACTCAGCTCGCTGGCTGCAATGGCACTGGAAGGCCGCGCCGCCGCCCGGCCAGGCGCAGTCCGACATCTGGATCATGTCGGGTCTTTTCCATCGCCTGCGCGAGATGTACCGCAAGGATGGGGGCGCCTTCCCCGATCCGCTCCTCAACCTGACGTGGGATTACATCAATCCGGTCGACCCCGATCCCGAGGAGATGGCCAAGGAAATGAATGGCCGCGCCTTGGCCGATCTCAAGGATGCTTCCGGCCAGATCCTTGTGAAAGCAGGGCAGCAGCTCGATGGTTTCGCGCAATTGCGCGATGACGGGACAACCATGTCGGGTTGCTGGATCTTCTCAGGGAGCTTTACCGAGAAGGGCAACCAGATGGCGCGCCGCGACGCGAGCGACCCGCGCGAGCAGGGCATTGCGCCCAACTGGGCCTGGGCGTGGCCGGCCAACCGGCGAATCCTCTATAATCGCGCCAGCGCCGATCCGGCGGGCAAGCCATGGAACCCGGCGAAATCGATCATCGAATGGAACGGCAGCAAATGGGTCGGCCTCGACGTGCCGGACTACACGGCCGCCGCGCCCTCGGAGAACGTGGGCCCCTTTATCATGAACCGCGAGGGAATGGGTCGCCTCTTCGCTCTCGACCAGATGGCTGAAGGGCCGTTCCCGGAGCACTACGAGCCATTCGAGTCGCCGTCGGAAAACGTGCTGCACACCAAGGTGCGCAGCAATCCCGTGGCGCGCGTGTTCGCCGACGACCTGGCGGCCTTTGGGACGCCGGCCGAGTTCCCCTATGTCGGCACCACCTATCGTCTCACCGAGCACTTCCACTTCTGGACCAAGCATGCGCTGATCAACGCGATTCTCCAGCCCGAGCAATTCGTCGAGATCGGAGAGGCGCTGGCGAAGGAGAAGGGCATCGAGCAGGGCGGCTGGGTGCGCGTCGCGTCCAAGCGCGGCGCGGTCGTCTGCAAGGCCTACGTGACCAAGCGCATCAAGCCGATGACCGTCGACGGCAAGCCGACGCATGTGATCGGCGTGCCGTTGCATTGGGGCTTCACTGGCCAAACGCTCAAGGGCTACGCCGCGAACGCGCTAACGCCCTCGGTCGGCGACGCCAACACCCAGACGCCCGAGTTCAAGGCGTTTCTCGTCAATCTCGAAAAGGTCGCAGCGCCCGTGGCGTGAAGGGTCGATCCATGTCCAATCTGCAGTCGCAGGACTATATCCGCATCTCGGCCACGACCATCACGCCGCCTTCGGTGCGCAGGCACGAGCAGGAGGTCGCCAAGCTCATCGACGTCACTCGATGCATCGGCTGCAAGGCGTGCCAGGCGGCCTGCATGGAATGGAACGACCTGCGTGGCGAGGTCGGTCATTTCGAGGGAACCTACGACAACCCCCTCGATCTCGACCCCAACACCTGGACGCTGATGCGCTTCACCGAGTGGGACAACGATCAGGGCAATCTCGAATGGCTGATCCGCAAGGATGGCTGCATGCATTGTGAGGATCCCGGTTGCCTCAAGGCCTGCCCCGCGCCCGGCGCGATCGTGCAATACGCCAACGGCATTGTCGACTTCATCAGCGAGAACTGCATCGGCTGCGGCTATTGCATCAAGGGCTGCCCGTTCAACATTCCCCGCGTCAGCAAGGTCGACCA
>JBAUXQ010000458.1:0-4212 GCA_049584355.1 Roseiarcus sp.
GACGAACGTCGATCCCTTGTCGACAACGCCAGCGGTCAGCCACTTGCGAATCAATCGCAGCAGTCGGCGGTCCGCAATCCTATGCTCGAGGAACCGCATCATCCATTCGTGGTCGATCGTGTCGAAGAACGAGCGGATGTCGGCGTCGAGCACCCAGTTCACCCTTTTCTGATGGATGCCGATCCAGAGAGCGTCCAGCGCTTGATGCTGGCTTCGCCCTTCACGGAACCCGTAGGAAAAGCCGAGGAAGTCCGCCTCATAGACGGCGTTCAGCACCGTCGTCACGGCGTGCTGGACGATCTTGTCCTCCAGCGCGGCGATGCCGAGCGGCCTGAGTTTGCCGTTCGATTTGGGAATATAGACCCGACGGGATGGCAACGCGCGGTAGCGGCCGGATTGGACCGCATCCCAGAGCGCGGCTATTCGCTCGTCGAGCCCCTCCTCGTAGTCGCGCCATGTCACCCCGTCGACGCCGGGCGCCGCGGATCGCTTCAGTTGCCTGAAGCTCTCCGTCAGCAGTTCGGGCGTCACATGGTGCATCAGCGCCGTGAACCGTGTCTTCCTGTTCCTCCTTGCCAGTTCACGTATAGCGTCCAGCCTCGTCGACGCGCTGGTCCGGCTCTGCGTCCGGGGCGCGGGAGAATGTTCGCTATTGCCCTTGGCTGCCCGCCTTCCCTCCCGACCCTCCGCGAGCGGCGGGGTGGACCCGCCGACCTTGTTCGGGTCGTTCCCCGGTACTATGCGGGCATCCGACTTCTCGTCGCTTCCAACGCTGGGCTTATGGCGTTCGCCTTTCCCCAGCGCGCCCAAAGGATGTTCGCCCTCGGGCGACGACGAGATCTCCCAGTTCCTGTGCGAAGGATTTCCCCGCATGCTCAGGGTCTCCGACCGCGTGGAGCCCTTGCTCGGCTCGCGATATGCGCCGCCCAAGGTGTTGCCTTCCGCTCAGGATAACAGCGTCGGCGCTCCAGACTTCCGATTTCGCGGCTCAATGGCTGGCCTGCGGTTTCCCCTGTCAACGCTTCGAAAACGTCCTCGCGGATGCCTCCGCATGACTCGGGGCCAAGGTGGGTCGCTACTCCTTTCCTGCATCGAACTTTCATCGACTATCCTTCGCCAGTTTCACTGGCGCACTAACCCTCCGGCATAGGCCGCAGGGGCTGGCGCTCGGGACCGAGAACAGCACTCCTCGCGCGGCTTCGTTTCCCGGTGGATCTTGATCAGCTCGACGAGGCTGTCGACGCCGTCGTCGGTGAAGGCCATGACGCTTTCGTCGCCTCCGGGCGCCTCTTTTCGATTTCGACGCGGCGGGCGAAATATCATTTTGCCCTGGGCGAGCGGCGCCGCAAATTGGATCGGCCTTGGTCCGCAACGGGATCTCGGTCCCATCCACTTCGAAGGACGCGGCGAGCGGCGAGCGGTCCGGTGCGAATACGGACCGCTCTCAGTTTGCCGCACAGCAGCCGGGCGGACTTGTAGGAGCCGAGCCCGAGCTGCTTTTGCAGTTGCATGGGCTGAAATCGAAATCCCGTTCGAATGGGTGGCCATGAGATAGACGGCCCAGAACTAGGCCAGTGCATATTCCACGGGTGAGCGGTTTCCACGGGATTTGAGCGCGCATTCCACGGGAGGCTGAGCACGGATTCCACGCCATCGTGAGCGCGCGCGTCGGCCCGCCGGCCGTCCCCAGAAGCGTTGTCTTAATGGCCTCGTAGGCCTCGCCAGTAATTGCGATCGAGATCAATGGCTGCAAAAAAGCCAATGGCCGCTCGAGCGCCGACCGGCGCAGGTCCGATGGCCTCATCAGGATATTGCCTCATCAGGATATGGCTTGACCCGAAGTTCGTCGACCGGCTTGGCAGATGCGCGGCCCGGGCGAGAGCTACAGCGAGGTAATCCTGCGAATGGCAAAGGCGTAGCCCCCTACCCGTTCTTTGCGGGCCCTCCCCAGCCCTCGGTGTCGTCTTCGCGAGGTGGACCGTCAGCGACTTTCCGCGTGCGGTCCCAAACCTCAAACCCCCGCGAATTTGGATTTTCGCTCCTCGAAGACCGCTCTCTCAGCCATCGATTTCGATGATGGGCTATCAGGTTTTGAGCCGTCTACCTAATCATTGATGATGTAAAGACGAGCCGCCCAGCAATATTGGCGCGCCCGGGCTTGGGAAGGAATTTGGGCGCGTCGACAATCAACAGAACGGGCGCCGGTTGTTCCGGTCAAGCGAACTGGCCGCCGTGGGGAGAGTCGCGCGGCTTGGCGCCGTGGCCCTCGCTCGCATAGGCTGGGCAGCATGATCAGCATCCCGATCACTGAGGAGGGCTACGAAGCTCTCAAGGCGAGGATACCCCGGATCCATCCGGCCCCGAGGTCCA
The DNA here is from genome assembly GCA_049584355.1 of Roseiarcus sp. Classification (GTDB taxonomy): domain Bacteria; phylum Pseudomonadota; class Alphaproteobacteria; order Rhizobiales; family Beijerinckiaceae; genus Roseiarcus. Next base: position 2,371 of record JBAUXQ010000458.1, read on the forward strand.
AAGGCCGGAACTGACAGTTGCGAATCTGGCTCAATCGCAAGTTTGTCGCCCGGCTTCTCGCGCTCCGCGGCCCGGGCGAAGACTATGCGGCGTGATCCTGCGACTGGCAAAGAGCTGACGCCCGATAACTGGAGGCGAGTGTGACGTACTATCTCATCTACAAATACGACCGGAAAGAGGACCAGAAGGTGCACACGCTCCCGTTTTCGACAGAGCCAGAGGCGGTTATCGCGGCATGTGCCCTTATCGCCGAAGGAACTGGATGGGATTTAAAGATCATAAGCCATGACAATGAAACCGTTGCGAACGACATTGAAATACGAAATCGCTGTAAACAGAGCCGAACGCCCTAAAAGCAATCCAACCAAGTCGGAGCGCGATGCCCGGTCGTGAAGCGACGTCATCCTGCTGCTGGCGGAGGCGCTAATTAGGACGGCCTCGGCCGGTCGACTTGCCTGCTGGTGAGGCTCCTTGCGCGTCCTGGCGGGCACCGAGAAAAAGCCCCGGGCAGGAGTGGGAACTCGACCGCGGGGCGATAGGCGCGCTGCCCGGGGTCAACCACAACCGGAGCCGGACCGTACCATCTTCGAAATCAACTAGCTGGTTGGGTCATAGGAAACAGACGGGTTACGGACGAAGTACAAACCCGGACGCCGGTCGTTCAAAACGTCGTTCAAAACGTATGGCCCGCCCCGCCTGCAAGGGGGTTTTCGAGACCGGCTGCTGTTCAGTCTGAGTCAGCGTATCCGGCCCCGAGGAGCTTCCTCCGGCCATGATGGCCCTTTTGGGACGGGTTGGATGCTCCGGACGTGCGCCGGACGAGGCCCTTCCGGGGGTGGGCATGGCGGTGTTTTTGAACAATCTCAACCGCTGGGTATCGGCGGAGCTGGACCAGGAAGAGGCGGCGGAGCTCTTGGGGTGAGCGAGCTGACGCTCCGGCGTTGGACAGCATTGGGTTCGTTTCGCCAAAATGTCCGACGCGGCATTTTGTCGGAAGGGCCCTTCAGAAGCCACTCGATCACTTGCAATCGGCGGCATGCGCAAAGATAGCCGAAAGATGCTCGCGCGCCCCTGTCTCCTGAGGGAACAGCGGGAGCGAGAAGATCGATAAAGCAAGATCGATATGGGGCAGTGTGACAAATAGCTTTTTGCTTCGACTTGATCATAATTCAAGTGCAACCTAATAGTAGTCACCAACGTGCTAGTTATTACTATAAGTATACATTAATTATGAGGTATCCGCTGTACGCATACATTGATCGAACTCTGCCGCTCGCCGAAAGTGTCGGCCGTGTACTTCAGGATCCGAACGAAGTCCTTTTCCGCCTCGACACCGACGCGAACTTTCCAGCGCGTCTTCGTCAAGTGTCCCCCGCTCCAGAGATAGCCTCATCGCCAATTTTGTTGAGGTGAGCGACCAGAGACGAGGCGTCAGCAAATTCTTTGAACTCGGCGCGGTCAAGCGCGCTGACACCGAGCTGAGCGGCGGCGCGAAGCGCTGCGAGTTTCGTCGCTTCCTCCACTTCCCGGTTTTCGACCAAACGCAGACCTTCGCGCACGACCTCGCTGGCGTTTTGATAACGCCCACTTTGCACCAGGGCCTCGATGAGCGTTTCTTGCCTATCGGTCAGGACAACGTTGCGTGTCGGCATGAAAATACCTCCTCGGAGGTTGAATGATAATAGAAATGGCATATTCTGCCACTCTCATGTTCGCCGTTTCAAGTAGCAGGCACAAGAATGCGTTGCTCGCGCGCGAGCGGTTCAGAATGGCCGCGGCTGAGCAGGGCAGGAGGCACGATCATCAAAACGACGGTTGATCATGCTCTGATGCGCGGGTTGG
>JBAUXQ010000459.1:0-1761 GCA_049584355.1 Roseiarcus sp.
TTCGAGGCGTTCCGCGCCAGTCTCGGGTGAAAGCAAGTCGCAAGACGCCGGCCGTCCGGTCAACCGCTCCCGGTCCGCCGCCTTCTCGCCTGGCGAAAGATCAGGCCGCAGCCGGCGAAGCCCATCAACATCATCGTCCAGGTCGAGGCTTCGGGTATGGCGGCGACGACCGAGGAGTCGAAAGTGACCGCTCCACCGGACGGACCGGAGATCGTGAGCAATTCAGTCAGCGAAAAAGGGCCGTCGATCGGCCCGGAAACGGTCACGGGCGGCACGAAGAATCCCAACGTAATGACGCTGGACGGATCGGAAAAGTCTTGCGAAGCCAAAAGTGTCGCTTCGCCGAACGGGACGTTCAAAGGATCGTAGTAAACACTCCAATTGAGCGAAGTCTCCGGCGCGATAGTGCCGGAAATTGACGCCGAGAACGAGGCCTCGCCGCTGCTGCCGCCGAGATTGTACTCGCTCGAATCCACGTTGAGGGGATTGAAGGCGCCGAGAGTCACCGAGCCGTTCACCTGCAGCTCGGGCGCCCCGATGCTGCCGACCACCGGAAGGCCGTTCACCGTGACGCCCCCGAACGATATGCTTCCGGTGGTGACGGGCACCGAAGCAACCCCTCCATCTTCAAATTCGAGGGTCGGGGCAAGCGCGTTAGCGGCTCCGCTGATGAGCGCCAGCGCCGGGATTGCGAGCAGGATTCGGTAAAACGGATGCGTCCGCATGTCGGGCTCCTCGATCCGGATTGTCGCTTTTGCCGTCGAGCCCAATAGGCAGCTGGCAAATTCCGAACGCGCACACATTGCTGGCCCAACGGCACGGGCACCCTACCATCCCGACGTCTGCGCCGTACAGATGGAACCGACCGCTCTTCGGGCGGACAGGCCATTTCCCCTCTCGCCTGCCCGAGAGGGTTGGGGGCGCGGGGGCGCTTTGCCTATTTTTCCGCAGCGTGGTTGAGTGCGGCCTCATGCGCATAGTGGTGCTCGGCGGCGGCGTGGTCGGCGTCACGACCGCCTATCAGCTGCAGCGGGACGGCCACGAGGTCGTGCTGCTCGAACGCAATCCCGAAGTCGCCTCCGGCGCGAGCTGGGGCAACGCCGGCATGATCGCGCCAGGCCATTCCTTCGTCTGGTCCTCGCCGCGTGCGCCGATTATCCTCGCCAAGTCGCTCATGCTCAAAGACCAGGCGCTGCGATTCAGGCTCTCGGCCGATCCGCGGCTCTACGCCTGGACCTGGGGTTTCCTCAAGGAATGCACCGCCGCCAAGGCGCGCCGCAACACCCTGCTCAAGCACCGGCTCGCCGCCTATTCGCAGACAGTGCTCGATGAGGTCGTCGCCGACGAGGCGATCGACTACGACCGCAACACCCGCGGCATTCTCTACTTCTACCGCGACCAGAAGGCGCTCGACAGCGGCGTCGAGCACATGAAGCTGCTCGAGTCGGACGGCCAGGCGATCAAGGCGCTTACCCGCGACCAGGTGATCGCGCTCGAGCCGGGCCTGGCCCACGCCGGGGAGAAGATCGCCGGAGCCATCCTTTGCCCGACCGACGAGACCGGGGATTGCGCCAAATTCACGCGCGCACTCGCCGCCAGGATCGTCGAACGCGGCGGCGCTATCGTCACCGGCGCGACCGTCGGCAGGCTCGAGTGCGACGGGGATAGGGTGACGCAAGCCTTGACCGACCGCGGCCCGTTCATCGGCGACGCCTATGTGCTGGCGCTCGGCGCCGAGAGCCCCATTCTCGCCCGCAAGCT
>JBAUXQ010000460.1:0-2180 GCA_049584355.1 Roseiarcus sp.
CGGACGCCGCGAGGATGCCGACCGGCTTGCCGATCACCAGCCCGGCGATGATTGCGGCCATCAGCCGCTCGCGGCCGCTGAAGGTGTCCAGCCGCAGGGCGACGCCGGCGTTGGCGAGCGCGAACAGCGGCAGAACCAGATAGCTCGAGCGCGCGCCGGCGTTGCGCAACAGGCGATCGGCCGGCGATTCGAGGCGGTCGTGGATCGCATCGAGCGCGCGCAGAGCCGGCGCGGATGGTCCGTGCCGCAGCACTTCGCCGCCGCGCGCCGCCTCGCCGGCGATGATGGCGCTCGCCTGGGTGGTGAGCGCGGTCAGGTTCGGCGGCGGCCGGGTCGGAATGAACAGCGCCAGGATGACGCCGGCCAAGGTCGGATGCAGGCCGCTCGCCAGCACGCACGCCCATAAGGCGACGCCGATGGCGACATAGGGCGCAAGCGTGTAGACGCGCGAGCGGTTGAGCATCGCCAGCGCGCCGACCAGGACGGCGGCGGGCATGAGATAAACGAGGCTGAGCTCGCCGGAATAGAACAGCGCCACGGCGACGATCGCGCCGAGGTCGTCGACGATCGCCGCCGCGGTGAGGAAAATGCGCAATTCGACCGGGACCCGCGATCCCAGCATGACAATCAGCGCCACCGCGAAGGCGGTGTCGGTCGACATCGGCACGCCCCACCCGTGCGACCACGGTCCAGGCGGGATCACAAGAAGATAGAGCGCCGCCGGGGCGACCATGCCGCCGATCGCGCCGGCGACCGGCAGCGCGGCCGAGCGCCATCCCGACAGGTGGCCGACGGTGAATTCGCGCTTGATCTCGAGGCCGACCACGAGAAAGAACAGGGTGAGCAGCCCGTCGTTAAACCAATGCAGGAGCGACAGCGAAAAACCGGCGCCGTCGAACGTGAACCCGAATTTCTGCTCCCACAACGCGGCGAAGCCCGGCCCGAGGCCGGTGTTGGTCAACGCGACGGCGACGAGCGTCGCGAGCAGGAGTAGGACGCCCGCGGACGGTCCCCAGCTCGCGAAGTCGAGCGCCGCCGAGCGCACCCGATGGCCGAGCGTGCCCAGCATCGCGTCGGCGAGCGCGCTCTCGTCCCACGGTCCGTCGTAACGGCGGCCATTGACGAAGAAGGTCGGCGTGACGGTCGCGCCGCTCGCCGCGGCGCTGGCCTCGTCCGCGTCGACCCGCGCCTTGGCGCGGATGGCGTCCGGATCGCCCGGCGGACCGCAATCGGCGGGCACGCCGAGGTCGCGGGCGACCGCTTCGAGATCGTCCTCGGTCAAGGTCTCCGAGCGCGTCATCAGCTTGACGTGCTCGTCCCAGAAGCGGTTCGGATCGCGGGCGCGCTCGACCAGCTCCGCGGCGCGGCGGGCAAGCTCGACCCCGATGAGCGGCCGATGGCGAAAGACGTAGCGCATGCGATCGCCGAACTGGTCGCGCACTTCGGCGATGCTCTCGTTGGCGGCGCGGCAATAGGGGCAGGCGTAGCTGCCGTATTCGACCAGCGTGATCGGCGCGTCGGCGGGCCCGAGGATATGGTCGAACTTCTCATCCACCGGCCGATCGAGCCGATTGCCCGGCGTCACGTCAGACATGCGAACACTCCAGGCGCCCTGGGTTGTCCAGAACGAGCGGCGGAGGGGAGGTTCGCCGAAGGGACGGGATCGATCAATCGGTGAAAACGCGCATGGGGCTTGCCGTATTTTTTGCTTCCACGGCCCCCTGTCGCCGCATAATCCCCCTGTTGAGGCGATCTCGCTTACTCGATCAATCGCCCGGGCGTCATCAGTTCGGCTGGGAGCGCGACATGTTCAATGGGCTCAGCGGTTGGCTGTTCGATCCATCCGGTTTGACCGCGCATGGCTTCTGTTTGCTGTGGGAGCCCGGCCTCATCTGGACCTACGCCCTTTCGGACGCCGGGATTGCGCTAGCCTATTTTTCCATTCCCGTCGCGCTCGGAGTGATAGCCCGGCGAAGGCGCGATTTGGTGTTTCGGCCGCTGCTCTTTCTTTTTCCCGCGTTCATCCTTCTATGCGGCGCGACGCATTGGATCGACGTCCTGACGCTTTGGGTGCCTGTGTACGGCCTGGAAGCGGTGGTCAAGGTGGCGACCGCGGCGGTGTCCATCTTCACCGCGATCGTATTGTGGCGGTTCATTCCCGCCGCCTTGACGCTGCCGTC
>JBAUXQ010000461.1:0-1720 GCA_049584355.1 Roseiarcus sp.
GCCCGCGACCCCGCCCACGGGCGCGAGCGCGGCCAGCGCTTCGTCATAGCGCAGCCACCCGCGCGCCTGGGCGTAGAGATGCACGCTCGGCGACCAGCCGCCTGAGAGCAGAAGCGCATCGCAATCGCGTGTCCGCCCGTTCGCGCGGACCGCTTCGACGCCGCGAGTTCCAACGACGCCCTCGATCGCGCCGCCATACGCCACTCCGAGCTGGGACGGCGGCCCGGCCGCGCGCGTGTCGAGAATTTCGACTTCCGCGCCCGCCTCGGCCAAATTCTCGGCCACGGCGTAGGCGCTGTCGTGGTTGGTGGCGACGACAATGCGCTTGCCGATGAGGACGGCGTAATGGCGGAGATAGACGAGCGCCGCATCGGCCGACATCACGCCCGGCCGGTCGTTGTCGGGGACGATGAGCGGCCGCTCGATCGCGCCGGCCGCGACGACGATCTGTTGCGGCCGGATGCGCCACAGCGCGTCGGGCAGGGGCGGCCGCCGCTCCCAGGCGCAGACGAGATTGCCGTCGTAGACGCCATAGGCCGTGGTTCGCGTCATCACCCGGCCGCCGGCGGCTTCAATCGTCCGCACAACGCCTCGCGCCCAATCCCGCCAGCTGCCGCCCTCGATCGTCCCGCCCCGATGAACGAGCTGACCGCCGATTTCGACATGGTCGTCGACGAGGAAAACCGTACGCCCTGCGAGAGCGGCGGCATTGGCCGCGGCGAGTCCCGCTGCTCCGGCGCCGATGACGAGGAGATCGCAACGGGCATTGATCTGAGGATTGTCGGCCGGCGGACGATTGTCGGCGTCGATCCGGCCGAGGCCGGCCATGGCCCGAATCGCGCCCTCGAAAGTTTCCCACCGCGGCCAGAGGAACGTTTTGTAGTAGAAACCCGCCGGCAGGAACGGCGAGACTTTGTCGAGGATGGCGGCGCGATCGGCGGCCGCCGTCGGCGCCGCATTGACCGAGCGCACGGCGAGGTCGTTCTCGAGCGCCTCAGTGGTGGCGCGAAGGTTCGGGGTGGTGACGCCGCCGCGCGTCACGTCGACGATCGCGTTCGGCTCCTCCGTCCACGCGCCCCAGATTCCGCGCGGACGGTGATATTTGAAGCTGCGGCCGACAATGCCGACGCCGTTCGCCAGCAGCGCGGAAGCGATGCTGTCGCCTTCAAAACCGGCGTAAGGTTTGCCGTCAAAAGTGAAAACGCAGGGGCGCCCGCGATCGACCCCGCCGCCGGTGGGGAGACGAACGCCGGTCACGACGCCTCCCTCGCCGTCGCGTCGGCGGCCACGGTCGCGTTGAGCGCCGTGTCGCGGGTCATGACGAACATCTCCATGCAAGTCAGATGCAGCCAGATCTCGCGCGCGGCGCCTTTCGGATTGGCGTTGAACCAGAGGTAGTCCGCCCATGTCGCGTCGCTGACCGAGGCGGCCGGCTCGGGCCGGGCCTTCGGCTCGCCGACATAGTGGAATTCGATCTCGTCGCGCGGACCGCAGAAAGGGCAGGGGAAGATTTGCATGGGCGGCCTTCAGGCGGCCTCGTCGCGCGAGTTCTTGATCGTCTGAAGGACTTCGAAGCCCTCAAACTCGGGGTGACCGAGATAAAGCGGCTTGTTGGCGCCGGCGTCACGGTGGGCGGCGCGAAAATGTTCGGACTGCGTCCAGGCCGTGAAAGCGTCCTTGCTCGCCCAGACCGTGTGGGACGAATAGAGCACGTGATCGT
>JBAUXQ010000462.1:0-4450 GCA_049584355.1 Roseiarcus sp.
ACGAGCGCGCCTTCGGCGAGCGCCTTGGCGGCGATCGCGGCGCCGATGCCGCGCGCGCCCCCGGTCACCAGGACATGCCGCCCCTCGATCCGTCCGGCCATCGGCGCCTCTCACCAATCGGCGATCGCGCCGTCGTGGTGGCGCCACTGGATCGGCGGCGCCTCCTGAAACGGATGCTTCGCGGCCGCCTTGAAATCGATCTCGACGCCGACGCCGGGGGCCAGGCTCGGCTCGACATAGCCGCCGCGGATCGGCGTCACGCCGGCGACGATTTCGTCGCGCCACGGCACGTCAGCGCGCATCACTTCCTGAATAAGGAAGTTCGGCAGCGCGAAGCCGAGATGGATATTGACCATGGTCGCAATCGGCCCCAGCGGATTATGGGGCGCCATGCTGACGCCGAACGTGTCGCACAGCGCCGCGATGCGCCTGACCTCGGTCAGGCCGCCGGCATGGCAGACGTCCGGCTGGGCGACCGCGATCGCCTGCGACTGCAGGAGCGGCAGGAACTCGCGCCGATGGGTCAGCCGTTCGCCGGCGGCGATCGGAATCGGGGTCGAGCGCGCGACGCGGGCGATGCCTTCGGAATCCTCCGGCTGGCAGGGCTCTTCGAGAAAGAACGGGCGGAAGGGCTCAAGGACCTTCGCGTATTGGATCGCCATCGCCGCGCTCGTGCGCCCATGCAGATCGACCATGATGTCCATGTCGTCGCCGGCGCCTTCGCGCGCCGCCGCCATCAGCCGCTCGGCGCCTTTGAGCGCCGCGAGGCCGTCGAGCGGCGCGGTCTTGCCGACGGCAAGAATCTTGACCGCCGAAAACCCGTCGGCGCGCGAGCGCGCAGCCTTCTCGGCGAACGATTCCGCCGCCGGGTCGTCATAAACCGCGGAGGAGTCGCCGCCGCCGAGATGGTCGTACATGCGCAGCCGGTCGCGCGAGAGCCCGCCGAGCAACTGCCACAGCGGAACGCCAAGGTCCTTCGCCTTCAAATCGTGCAGCGCCTGGTCGATGCCCGACACCGCCGACATGGTCACCACCCCGCCCTTGAAGAACGGATAGCGGTACATCGCCTGCCAGAGGTGCTCGATGCGGCGCGGATCTTCGCCGACGACCAACGGCGCGAGGTCCTCGATCGCGCCAACGACGGCGCGGGTCTGGAATTCGAGCGTCGCCTCGCCGAGCCCGACGAGCCCCGGAACGTCGGTCTCGACGCGAACGAAAATCCAGTTGCGCAGCTTCGCATTGACGACAACGGTCTTGACCGCGGTGATCTTCATCTGGGCCACGCGCCTTCATTCACCGCCCGGTCAGCGACTGGCGGCGGATGCGCCGTTCGATGAGCGTCTGCAGGACGACCGAGATCACGATGACGAGCCCAAAAGCGAGTTGGGTATAGAAGGCGTTAATGCCCGCCGAGACGATGCCGGCGTTGATTGCGCCGATGATATAGGAGGCGACGAAAGTGCCGACGACCGAGCCAGTGCCGCCGAACACCGACGTGCCCCCGAGGAAGACCGAGGCGATGGTGTTGAGCAGAAAGCCGTCGCCGGTGGTCGGCCAGAAATAATAGCCGTAAATCGAGGTCATGAGCCCCGAGAAAACGGCCGTCACGCCGACGAGCACGAAAGCGCGCGCCTTCACCGACACGGCGTTGACGCCCATCAGCCGGGCGCTGGTCGGATTATCGCCGACCAGGAACACATGGGCGCCGAAGCGGGTCCGGTTGAGCAGGATCCAGAAGACGATGAGAATGGCGATCATCCACAAGGTCTGAACCGGGACGCCGAACACCGAGGCGCGCAGCAGCGCGTGCATCGCCGGGTATTTGTCGGCGGTCAGCGGCACGCCGGTGCCGTTCATCAGCACCAGCTCGAGGCCGCGATAGAGGAACGAGGTGCCGATGGTGATGACGAGCGAGGGAATATTGAGCTTGGCGACCAGAAAGCCGTTCAGCAACCCGCATGCCGCGCCGGTCGCCAGCGCGCAAACGATGCCGATCCACCACGGCGCGCCGCCATAGGCGGTGGTCAGACAGAACGCCGCCGTGCCGAGCGCCATGATCGAGGGAAACGAAAGGTCGATCTCGCCGGTGATGACGACAAAGGTCAGGGCCAGCGCAATGATGCCGAATTGCGGCGTCGTCTGCGCGAAGGCGCGGTAGATGTCGAGGTTGGTGAATACGGCCGGCGCCGCGACGACGAAAGCGAGCCACATCGCCAGCCCGACGCCGATGATGCCGAGCTGGCTGCCGTGCCGGCGCAAGGCCGAGGGCGGCGCGATGCGGTTGTCGACGGGACGGTTCGGAATCGCGCCGGTCGCCATTTTGCGTCAATCCATCGAACCGGAGCGGGCGACGCGATAGAGGCGGTCGATCAGCTCGTCCATCGTGATCTCGCTCTTGGCGTAGACGCCCGCGACCTTGCCGCGATCGAGCACATAGAGCCGGTCGACGACCGGGTAAACATGAAAAATGTTGTGATCGATGAAGATCGCCGATTTGCCCGCCTTCTTGATGCCGCTGACGAAATCGAGCGTCTTCTTGGTTTCGCTCAGCGAGAGCCCCATGGTCGGCTCGTCGAGGATGACCAGCTCGGCGTCGAAATAAAGCGCCCGCGTGATCGCCACGCCCTGCTTCTCGCCGCCCGACATGGTGGTGACGACATTGTCGGGATGCACCGCGGCGGAAGTGAACCCCATATGCTCGCTCATCAGCCGGGCCGATTCCGAGCGCATCCGCTTGACGTCGATGAGGCCCCAGCGGGTCCGCGGCTCGCGCCCCATGAACATGTTGCGCCAGATCGGCTGCTTCTCGCTCAGCGCCCGCTCCTGATAGACGGTTTCGATGCCGAGGCTGCGGGCCCTGGCGACCGACCAGTCGTCGATCCGCCGCCCGTGAAAATGGATTTCTCCGCCGGAATCCGGCCGATAAAAGCCCATCACGATCTTCACCAGCGTCGACTTGCCGGCGCCGTTGTCGCCGAGCAGGCCGACGATCTCGCCGCGATTGACGGCGAAATTCACGCCCGACAGCGACCGCACTTCGCCGAACGTCTTCGAAACGTCGCGAAGCTCGATGACCGGCGGATCAACCGCCCCGGCGGATTGGGTCAAGGGCGGTCCGTTTCTCTGAAGGGGGGAGGCCGAGGCGCGGCGGGTCCCGCGCCTCGGGGAACGATTCAATCAGCGGATTTCCTTGGCCGCCAGCGGGGCGACGGCGTCGACGTTGGAGGAGTCGACGAATGCGCCGGCGGTGTTCACATCGAGACCCGAGAAGCCGAACTTCTTGGTAAGGCAGATGTTGAGGATCGGGATATAGCCCTGCAGGTAGGGCTGCTGATCGATGACCAGATTCTGGTAGCCCTCTTTGACCGCCTGGGCCGTGTTCGGCGACAGGTCGAAGCCGGCGACGACCACCTGGCCCGGCTTCAGCGATGCGGCGCGTGCGTAGACGCCGACGTTCGAGGTCAGGCCGCCATGGTCGGTGACGACGATCTTGATCCCCGGATTGGCGCCCATCACGCCGACGAAGGTCGCGGTGCCGGCGTTCGGATCGGCGTTGGTCGCCGCGTCGATCTCCTGGTAGATCACTTTCGCCCCAGCTTTGGTGAAAGCGTCGAGCACGCCGACGGTGCGCTGGCCGCGGTCGCCGCCCTGGCCTTTCAGACCCCAGACGAAGACGCTGTCGCCGGCCTTGAGGTTGGCGCGCTTCACGGCTTCGGAGGCGAGCGCGAAACCGGCGGAATAATTGGGCGCGCCGACGTAGCCGAAGCCCTTGGCCGAATATTTCTTCTGGCTGTCGGGGAGCGACGTGTTGAGGGTGGTGAAAATCGTACCCTGTGCGAACGCCTGATCGACCATCGGGCCCGTCGCCGCTTCGCCGCCGAAGCCGTAAGTTGCGATTCCGTCGACCTTGGTCGCCAACGCCTGCTGGATCTGGGTCAGCATCTTGTTGGGGTCCCAGTCGGAGAAATAATAGGTCACGCTCGGCCCGAGATCGAGCTCGGCCTGCTTGAAGCCGTTGTAGACGTTATTGGCGAACACGCCGCCCTGCGGCCCGCCCGGGAAGGCGGCGATCTTGACCCCCTGGCACCATTTCGGCGTCGGGTCGGTCGCGTAAGCGGACGTCGCCGCCACACTGACGATCAGCGCGACGCCGACGGCGAGCCCATAATTCTTGGTACGGTCGTTCAACATTCGATCCTCCCACCTTGTCCGTTTGCCTCGAAAGGCTCTTGCGCGCTTCCTTGATGCGAAAAAGTAATACAATATGAAGTTCGGTCCGAACAAGCCGCATTCCGCCGAAAGGCCTCGCGGCGTTCAGCCGCACCACGAAACCCGATCGCTCAACCGCTAAACGAAAGACGCGCCGGGGGGAACGGGGTATCGGCGAGACCGACGACGCCGGCGTCGATGACAAACAGCGCGCCCGCCTGTGGTTGACCAGCGAGCGCCG
>JBAUXQ010000463.1:0-2052 GCA_049584355.1 Roseiarcus sp.
TACCAATCTGGCACATGCGTGGCCAGGCATGGTCGATTGTGACCGGTAATGATCCTTGATCGACGTCGGCCAAGTATGCGGCCGTGCCGGGGCAAGGGCGATCAATCGGGGGCTTTTCACAAGAGCATCGCTGGTTGCGCCGACGATGGTTCCGCGCGTTCCGGGCCGCTCTAGACTAGACTAGTGCCCGTCCATAAACGCCAAGCTTTTGAAATTATTTAGAGAATCGTTGATTTGACGAGTGCATGGCCCGGCGGTTTCGGGTAGGCTCTGGGATCAAGCCACTGATTCCAAAGACAAAACCTCCGCCGCCGGAGCCGACAATGCGTCAGGAACGCACCGTCCAGGCCAGCATATTCGATCTCTTCGCCGAGCACGAGATCGGCCGCGAGCTGAGGGCTATGTCGCTCTGGCTGGACGAGCATCGCGATCTCATCGGGCTAGCAGCGGAGGATCTGCGCCGGCATGGCGTTACCGAGACCGGGCGACAGGGTCTGCCGGCAGAGTCGGTCTTGCGCTGCGGGCTTCTCAAGCAGCATCGCCAGCTGAGCTATGAGGAGCTGGCGTTTCATCTTGAAGACTCCGCCTCGTTCCGCGCCTTCGCGCGGCTGCCGCTGTCGTGGACCCCGAAGAAGTCGGTGCTGCACAAGACGATCAGCGCCATCCGGGCCGAGACCTGGGAAGCGATCAATCGCATCCTGCTTGACAGCGCGCGTCAGGAGAAAGTCGAGACCGGTAAGGTCGTCCGGCTGGACAGCACGGTCACCGCCGCGCTCATGCATGAGCCGAGCGACAGCAGCCTTCTCTGGGATGCGGTTCGGGTAATGGCGCGGCTGTTGAGGGAGGCCGACGGCCTGATCGGCGGCCGTCTGGTGTGGCGCGATCATCGGCGCGCGGCGAAGAAGCGGGCGCGCGCGATCGAGTACACCCGCGGTCGACCGAACCGGGTCCAGCATTACCGTGAGCTGATCAGGCTGATCCGAGCGACCCTGGCCTATGCCGATCAGGCCGCGATGCAGTTATGGCAGGCGCCGGATCCGATCGCGGCCGCGCTGTGGCAGGCCGAGTTCGGCCACTATCGCCCGCTGATCGAGCGGATCGTCGGGCAAACCGAGCGGCGCGTTTTTCAGGGCGAGACGGTCGCCGCCGCCGAAAAGATCGTCAGCCTGTTCGAGCCGCACACCGACATCATCGTCAAGGGCGGCCGCGAGGTTGAATATGGCCACAAGCTCAACCTGACCACTGGCCGCAGCGGCTTGATCCTCGACTTGGTGATCGAAGCCGGCAATCCGGCGGACAGTGAACGGTTCTTGCCCATGCTCGAGCGCCACATCGCCTTCTATGGCGAGGCGCCTCGACAAACAGCCGCCGATGGTGGTTTCGCAAGCCGTCACAACCTCGGCGAGGCGAAGGCCCTCGGCGTCCGCGACGTGGCGTTCCACAAGAAGGCCGGCCTGCGCGTCATGGACATGGTCAAAAGCAACGGGGTCTATCGCAAGCTACGCAACTTCCGAGCCGGCATCGAATCAGACATCTCGTGTTTGAAGCGCGCCTATGGTCTGGCGCGCTGCATCTGGCGCGGACTCGACCATTTCAGGGCATACGTCTGGTCCTCAGCCCTCGCCTACAACCTCGCCCTCTTCGCCCGCCTCAAGCCGGCCTGACCCCCGCGCCTTCCGCCGCACCGCTCGCGAGGCCGGCTGAGTCCGGACCGAACCCCCGTTCGAACTTTCCGCTCTTCGCGGCCGGCACAACCCTCGCAACCGCCAGACCAATAAAAATCGCATTGCAAACCGCGTCGTTCATCACAGCGCAGCCAGAATCCCCCAACAAAACATAGGTTTATGGACGGGCACTAGCTAGTCGTCCGCGCGAGGACAGCGTTGATGGCGTCGCCTCGGGCGCCGGCGAGGCGGTTGCGTTCGAGCAGGCCGTCGGACTTGGCGTAGCCGATGACCGGCTCGACCGCGGCCCTTCGGCGCAACTCGCGTTTGACGGTCGGCGAGCGCTGGCCCGGGCTCTGCGTGACGTGGATTTCGGGCGCCGCAAGCC
>JBAUXQ010000464.1:0-4788 GCA_049584355.1 Roseiarcus sp.
CCGTCCCCGTCCCGGTCGCCGTACGTGTCGATCCAGCGAAGCGCCGCTTCGATATGCGGCCACAGCTCGGAAACCGTGGCGAGGTCGCGCGTCCGCTCGAAGTAGAGGCCTGCCAGAAGAACAAACAACGGCGTGCTGTCGACGGCGCCGTAGTAGCGGGCGAACGGCACTTCTCCGAGGCGCGCCATTTCGCCCGCGCGCATCTCATGCAATATTTTTCCCGGTTCGGCGTCGGCGTCGGGCTGCAATTCCGTCGCCTGGTTTGCGGCGAGGAATCTGAGGACGCCCCTGGCGATGGCCGGGTCGATCCACAGCATCTCGATGGCGGTGATGATCGCGTCGCGGCCAAAGGGAGTCGAGAACCATGGGATGCCGGCGTAGGGGAAGAGGCCGTATTCGGTGACGGTCGTCAGCATGTAGAGGTCCGCGACCCCCCGGCACAGCATTTCGTTGAAGAGTTCGTTGGACGATTCCACCGAAGCCGCGCGCTTGGTCGCAGCGCGCAGCGCCCGCTGCGCATTTCGCAAACCCACGAAGAAGAGGCGCGCGGGTCTTGGCTCCGGCTGACCTTCCTCGCAGGAAACGGCCATAAAGAGCGAGACCCGTTCATGGGGTTGGATGGTCAGGGCAAACCGGGCGCTCCGATGATCGACTTCAGCCGGCGCCGGATCGAAACGGATAAGGCATCGGCGCACGACGCCGTCCAGGCCGAAGTACGAAAACGTCACCCCATCGACTGAAGTGTTGGTCCGGATCTCGCCCCGGCGCTCGCGAGGCTGACCCCGAAGCTCGAAAATATCGGCGAAATCTGCGCCGAAGCCGAAAGCGATTTCAATCCTTCGCGTCGCGCGATCGAAGCTGCGAACGCCGAGTCGCTCGAAGCATGCTCCGTCCCAGAGGAACTTCGACCGGACAACGTGGATGACGTCGCGCGGCAGCTCGAGGCGGCCGTCCAGGAAGAGATCGGGGTTCGCCAGGTCGGCCTTCAGAATCGCGTTGTTGTCCTGAACGGTCGAACTAAGGAGGAGCGGCCGATGCCCGTTAAGGAGAACGCGCAAATCGGAAACATATCGGGTGTCCTTATGAAACAGCCCTTCAGGGCTTCCGCCGCCGGAGGCCACATCGCCATAGTGGTCGAACACGCCGAACGTATCGCCGTGTTTGAGCGTTCGCGGCCGCCGCTCCAGAATGGAGTAGGTCGCCCTGATGTAGTACGGAGTTGACGATGGGGCAGCCCCTGAGGCCTCGCGCGTGACATGATCGCCGAGGCCGGACCCCGTCACGGCGATATCGTCTCCGGATCGAGCGCCGCGGCGGGAAAGGACGGCGGTCGGTGCGTCGGCGCGCGCATTGGCGAGCGGCCAGCCGCACGGTCGACGCCGGATCGCCTCTCCCGCGAGGGCAGCACGATTGGTTCGGCAAGCAGGGACTGGTAGACGCGAACGTAGTCGCGGGCCGCGCGCTCGATGGAAAACCGCGCCTCGAAACGGCGGCGTACCGCTCCGCGGCTGAGCGAGCCGACCTTGTCGACCGCGGCGACCGCCTGGTCGATGCTTTCGACGATGAAGCCGGTCACCCCGTGCTCGACCACCTCCGGCACGGAGCCCCTGCGCCAAGCGACGACGGGAGTGCCGCAGGCCATCGCCTCGATCTGGACGAGACCGAAAGGCTCTGGCCAATCGATCGGAAAGAGAAGCGCCTTCGCCCCGGCGAGAAAGGCTTGCTTTTGGCTGTCGTTGATTTCGCCGACATACTCGATCAGCGGATCTCGCATGAGCGGCCGGATCGTCTCGTCGAAATAGGCCTGGTCGACCTTATCGACCTTGGCCGCGATCTTGAGCTTCACGCCGGCGCGCCGGGCGATTTCGATCGCCCGGTCGGGACGCTTTTCCGGGCTGATCCGACCGAGAAAGGCCAGATATGCGCCGCTTTCCGGCGAGAAGGAGTAGAGATCCGTAGGCAGCCCATGCGGAACCGTTGCAATCCAGCGGGCCGGCAAAGGCTTGCGCTGATCGTCGGACACGGAGACAAGCGCGATGTCGGGGAATTCCGCGAACAGTGGTCGACAGCTCGGCCAATCCAGGCGACCGTGCGTCGTCGTCACCACGGGGGCGCCAAGACTGGGGACGAGGGGAAAGTGCAGATAGTCGGTATGAAAATGCAGGACGTGGAATTCGAACGCCGATCGACGAACTTTCTCGAGCTGCTGCACGTGGTGCGGCAACGTGTCGTTCACTTGCGCCAGCCTGAGCGCCTGCGGAGCGCAAGCAATCAATTTCGCGGCGGTTTCCGAATCGCCGCTGGCGAAGAGCGTCACCTCATGTCCCTGCCGCACCAGTTCCTCGGTCAAATAGGAAACGATCCTTTCAGTTCCGCCGTAGAGCTTCGGCGGAACACTTTCCATTAATGGCGAAACCTGGGCGATTTTCATCCGGGGACTCCAGTTCGGCGTTCGGCGTTCTCCAGGACGGAACCCCCGGAGCGCCGTCGAAGTTCCCTTCCGCCCAACCTTCGCTCGAGCGCCTCCCTTCGTGTCGAGACTTCAGCAGTCGTTGTCGGCGAAGATATGGCGCGGCAGAACGTCGCCAGCGCGACCGGCCCATCTCGTTGTCCTGCCGCGCGTAGAGCGCCGCCCTTATTGCGGCAGCGGCCCGAGTTCCGGCCAGCCGTCCGCGGACCATGAGATCGGCGAGAACTGGAGTTTGGAGGCGCCGAACGCGTCACCGTCGTAATAATGATAGGCGAGCCAGTCGCCCTTGGCGGTCTTCACCGCCTCCTGCCCGCCCGGGCCGATGAAGCGGCCGGTCGTGGCGAGCAGGAGCGCGCCGCCGCCATCCATCATGTCTTTGCCATCCTTGTCCCGATACGGACCCTCGATCCGGTCGGCGCGGCCGACGCGAATGTTGTAGGTCGAGGCGACGCCCTTGCAGCATTGGTCGAAGCTGACAAACAGATAGAACCTCCCGTCATGCTCGAGGAGCGAGGAGGCCTCGATCGCGCCTCCGTGGCGACTGGCGACGGCGATGCGGGGCGCATCCGCGCTGATGAGCTTGCCGGTTTCCGGATTGAGCTCGCTGAGCTTGATCCCGGACCAGAACGAGCCGAAGGCGAGCCAGGCGCGCCCCTCCGACGCATCAATCCGGAACGGGTCGATGGCGTTGAAGTCGGCGCCGTGCTTCGACATCACGACCATGCCCCGATCCTGCCAGCCGTCGCCGGGCTTCAAGGGATCGAACGCCGTGTTGGTCATGAGCCCGATCGCGCTCGCGTTGTCGCCGAAGCTCGACAGGCAATAGTAAAGAAAAAACGTCCCGCCGCGCCGGCTGATCGAGGGCGCCCATACATTGAGCGGCTTGAACCCGAGCGCCGCTTCAGCCCATTCGGGCGGGCCTTTGCCGATCACGCCCGCGTCGGTCCAGGCGAGCCCGTCCGGCGAGGTCTTGACCCGGATCGCGCCATGCGTTGGACCCTGCTGCCCGGTGCCGAAGGCGGCAAATCGGCCGTCGACCTCGATGACCGAAGGATCGTGGACGCGCGTATCGCCGGTGAGCTGCGGCTGCGGCTCGGCGGCGCGGACAGGCGCGGTAAACAGAAGCAAACCGGCGATACCCACCGCGCCAATCCGTGCTAGAATTTCAAGCGATGTCGACGGGAGGCGAACCATGATGCGGGCGATCTCCATATTGGCTTCGGGCGCAGCGTTTCTCGGGGTTGCGAATGCGGTTCGAAAAGTAAGAGGCCGCCGGTGAGCGGACTCGATGGATCTTAACGATATCGCCAATGAGATTTTCGCGGTCCTTGAGAGCGGCCGCCAAATCGCGCCCATCTCCACGGTCTATCCCGATTTCGGACTTAATGAGGCTTACAGGGTCACGGCGGCCGTGCGGGCCAGGAGAGAAGCGCGCGGGGAGCGTCCGATCGGCCGCAAGATCGGCTTCACCAACCGGACGATCTGGACGGAATATGGCGTCCACGCGCCGATCTGGGGCTATGTCTACGACCGCACGGTCCGGGACCTAACAAGCGAGCCGCTTGAGGTTTCGCTCAGCGGACTAGCCGAACCACGCATCGAGCCGGAGATCGTCTTTGGCCTCGCGGCCCGGCCCGCGCCGGGCATGGACGAAGCGGCGCTTATTCGTTGCATCGATTGGATCGCTCACGGCTTCGAGATCGTGCAGTCGATCTTCCCGAACTGGTCGTTTCGGGCCCCCGACACCGTCGCCGCCTACGGCCTGCACGGAAGGCTTTTCATCGGACCCCGGCATTCGGCTCGCTTGCGGCGCGACGACTGGGCGCGCGAGCTCTCGCGCTTCGAGATCGATCTTTTCCGAAACGGAGCCCGGGTCGATCGCGGCGCCGCCGCCAATGTTCTCGACGGACCGCTTTTCGCTTTGCGCCATCTCTCCGAGACGCTGGCGCAAGATTGCCTCAGTCCGCCGCTCTCGGCAGGCGAGATCGTGACGACGGGAACGCTGACGCGCGCCTTCCCCATAGCCGCCGGGGAAGAATGGACCACGAGGCTGATCGGCGTTCCGCTCGAAGGCGCGCGGATCCGGTTCGTCTAGCCGGGCCGGGCGTCGAAAAGCGCGACTTTGACGGGCTGAAGACGCTGCCGAGCCGAGATTTAGGCTGAAATTTCAAAGTTATGCAGGGAGGCCCTCATCCGGTCCCAATCCCGGAACCCTTTTGCTTTCGAAGCGTTGACCTCCCCCAGAGGAATATGGATGGAGGTCAACAATGCGTAACACCATATCCAAGCCGGCAATCGCGGCGGTGGCGGCGCTGTCC
>JBAUXQ010000465.1:0-10281 GCA_049584355.1 Roseiarcus sp.
GATCCCCGGCGTCTCGCTGGAGACGTTCAGCATCAACGAGACGCCATAGGCGAGATAAACATAGGCGTGCCCGCGCTCGAGGAAAAGCGCGCGATTGCGGGGGGTCATGCCGCGATAGGCGTGACCCGCGGGATCGCCGACGCCATAGGCCTCAGTCTCGACGATGCAGCCGCCGGCCACGCCTTCAGCCAGCCTCCGCACGAGCATTTTGCCGATGAGAAAACGGGCGAGCTCAGCGGTGTCGATGGGCATCTCCGCCCGGTTCAGCACGCGCGGGCGCGCCACGGTCCTGCCAATTTCATCCCGTTCGCTCAGCCCCCCGCGCGCGGGGGGGTCTGGGCTCGAAAGGGTCGGCAAAGTATTGGGTCTCGCGGGCGACCTTGCCATCGAAGAACTCCCTGACGCTTACCGAATAGGACGGCCGGCCGTCATACGCGAGGATGAATTCCGTGATCCAGAAATCGTCCGCGCCGACGATGCGGCGCGCGGTCAAACGCTTCGCGCCCCTCTGCGCGACGCGAGAGATCTGGATGTTGCGCCGGCCCCCGATGGGCTCGCCCTTGTCGGCCCCTGAAGAACCACATACGATCGCATCGGGTGGCCCGATCAAGCGGCCGCGCCGGCGCGCCGTGTGGGTCCGGCCCGGCGAGCGCCCGATTTTTCACAGTGGGCTTTGTGTTTTAGCTGTAAGTCCCAGTTTGTGCTGACGCACACTGCCCGACGTATTCTGGCGAATATCCGAACTGGAGTCGTCCATGAACCAAGTACAAGTCGAGCAGAAATTCTATCAGATGCCGCCGCAGGATGGGTTCACCGTCGCACACTTTCTCACCGTCTCCGACGTCGAACGATCGGCTCGATTTTACGAAACGGTCTTCGGAGGTCGCATTCTCAGCAGAGGCGACAGCAGCGGCGCGCCGGGATACATCCAGATCGCGAACACCTGGCTCATTGTCAACGTCGGCGGCGGTCCAACACCTGACAAACCGTCAGTAACGCTCAGCGTCCCCCCGAACCCGGATTCAGTCAGCAGCTTTATGATTATCTGCGTTGCAGATATTCAAGCGTGCTATGAACTATGGCGAAATCGAGGGGCCGAGTTTATCACGCAGCCAAGGGAAAAGTACGGCGAGATATGCTGCTACATTCGCGATCCTGATGGTTATATTATCGAAGTTGAGCAAAGCAAGCCGGGCTTCGCTTACGGCTAAAGGGCACGGGATCGATTAGCGGCATCGCTCGCCCCTCAGATCGGTCGTGCCCGAATCCATCGAAGGAAACATGCTGATCATAGCCGTCTCGGCGGGCGCGGGGCCGTACATCTGGGTCTGATGAATAAGCACGCCGCGTGACGCCGCGCGCCGGGGCGCCCCACTCATTCTAGCGATAGGCCGCCGCGATCGCCAAAAATTCCGCCGCCTTGAGGCTGGCGCCGCCGATCAGCGCGCCATCGACGTTGTCGAGGGTCAGAAGATCGTGGCAATTGCCTGGCTTGACCGAGCCGCCATAGAGCATGCGCAATTTGCTCCCGCCCGGGCCATAGATCTCGACGAGCAGCGTCCGGATCGCGCCGTGCATCTCGGTGACGTCCTTGGGCGTGGGAGTAAGGCCGGTGCCGATCGCCCACACCGGCTCGTAGGAGACGACCACGCTATCCGGCCCGCCGCCCGGCGGCAGCGAGCCTTTCAGTTGCCGGGTCACAACTGCGATCGCGACGCCCGCCTGGCGCTCTTCCTTTGTCTCGCCGACGCATACGATGGCGGTCAATCCCGCTTTCAGCGCCGCCTCCGCCTTTGCGCGCACCAGGGCGTCGGTCTCGTGGTGGAGGGTACGGCGCTCGGAATGGCCGACGATGACGTAGGTCGCGCCTGCGTCCTTGAGCATGGGCGCGGAAATGTCGCCGGTGAAGGCGCCGCTCGGCTTCGGATGGCAGTCCTGGGCCCCGAGCGAGAGCTTGCCGCCCCTGATCTTCCAGGCGGCTTGGGCAAGCAGCGTCGCTGGCGGGCAGACGAGCAGCTCGGCCTCGCCCGCTTCGCCCGCGTCGGCCGCCCGCCGCATCGCCTCGATTTCACCGAGGGACGCGGAAAGGCCATTCATCTTCCAGTTTCCGGCGACCAACGGGCGCACGCCAGGAGTCATCGAAGCCTTCCCGCATCTTGGTTGGCGCGGTTGTTATCATCGCCCCTGAACCTATGCAAAGCACGCAAGCGTCGCTAGATAGGGCGCGCTCGCGGTCCAAAACGACGAGATTCAAGGGCGCGGCGGACAAGGAAAGGTGAACCAGGCGAATGCTCGAAGCGATCCGCAACGCGGCTCAGGGGATCGTCGGCAAGGCGATCATGACCGTGGTCATGGGGCTCATCATCGTCAGCTTCGTCATCTGGGGCGTGGGCGACATGCTGCGCGGCTTCACCGCCTCGACCGTGGCCTCGGTCGGCGGGGCGAAGATCTCCGCCCAGGAATATCACGTCGCCTACGACCGGATGATCCAGCAATATCAGCGCCGGCTGCGCCGCCCGTTCACCAACGAGGAGGCGCGACAGCTCGGCCTCGACCGCAGCGTCCTGCAACAGCTCCTGAGCGAGGCGGCGGTCGACGAAGAGGCGCGCAAGCTCGGCCTCAACATTTCCGACGACGCCTTGCGCGAGATCATCACCTCCAACCCGGATTTCCGCGACAAGTCCGGCGCCTTCGATCCCGCTCGCTTCGCCGACGCGCTGCGCAACATGGACCTGACCGAGCGCGGATTCGTTTCCGAGTTGCGCCAGCAGGCGCTGAGGCAGTTCATAGTTGCGGCGCTGACCACCGGCATCGCCGCGCCGAAGGCCGAGGTCACGGCGGAGGCCGATTATGAGGGCCAGACCCGGTCGGTCGACTATTTCCTGCTTCCCGCCGCGGCGGCGGGCGAGATCGGCGCGCCTTCCGACGAGGCGCTCAAGACCTTCTTCAACGATCGCAAGTCGAGCTACCGCGCGCCCGAGTTCCGGGCGATGGACGTGCTTGCGCTCGAGCCGGAGACGATCGCCAATCCGGCCGAGGTGAGCGACGCCGACGCTGAGGCCGCCTACGCAAAGATCGCCGGCAAGGATCCGCGGTTCGGCGCGCCCGAGAAGCGCGACCTGCAGCAGATCCTCTACCCCAACGAGGCGGACGCGAGCGCCGCCGAGGCCAAGCTCAAAGCGGGCGCCAGTTTCGACGACCTGGTCAAGGAGCGAGGCCTCAAACCCGAAGACACCGACCTCGGCGAGACGACCAAGGACGCCATGCTCGACAAGGCCGAGGCCGACGCGGTGTTCGCCCTGCCGCAGGGCGGCGTGAGCGAAGTGCTGAAGAGCCAGTTCGGCCCGGTGATTGTCCGCGTCAAAAGCATCACGCCCTCGACGATGAAGCCGTTCGCGGAGGTCGCGGACGAGGTCAAGCGCCAGGTCTCGGCTTCTCGCGCCGGCGACAAGATCCAGGCGCTCCACGACAAGATCGAGGACCTCCGGGTGTCGGGCAAATCCCTCATCGAAGCCGCCAAGGCGGTCGGATTGACCGGGCAATCGATCGACGCCGTCGACGCCCAGGGCGTTGACCCCAAAGGCGCGCCCGTGAACCTGCCGGACAAGGCCGAACTCCTGCGCGCCGCCTTCGCCTCCGACGTCGGGCTCGATGAAGCGCCGATCAACACCAAGGACGGCGGCTTCGTGTGGTTCGACATCACCAAGGTCGATCCGGCGCACGACCTCACATTCGAGGAGGCGAAGCCCGAGGTCGAGAAGCAGTGGCGGGCCGAGGAGGTCGACAAGGCGCTCGCCGGCAAGGCTGACGATCTCGTCAAGCAGATCAAGGCCGGCGGGAGCATCGCCGACCTGGCGAAGAGCGCAGGCGCCGAGGCGAAGTCGGCTCAGGACGTCCATCGGGCCGAGCAGACCAGCCTGCCGGAAGCCGTCGTCGCCGCGATCTTCCGCGAGCCGGCCGACGGCGCGGGCTCGTCGGCGACGCCGGACGGGCGGGTCGTGTTCAAGATCACCGCCGACAAGACGCCTCCGGTCGACTTCGCCGACGCCCGTGTCAAGGCGATGGCCTCGCAGCTCGACTCCGCGACCCGCGAGAGTCTGCTCGACCAGTACGTCGAAGCTTTGCGGCGGACGCTCGGCGTCGTCGTCCATCCGGAAGTCCTGCAGTCGGCCGAGGGCAGCTGATAACCCGATGACCACCCTGCCCGACTACGAAGCGTTCGCGCGCGCGTATGGCGCCGGCGAGGCTGAGGTCGCGGTGACGACGCTGGTCGCCGATCTCGAAACCCCGGTCTCCGCCTATCTCAAGCTCGCGCGCGGCCGCGCGGGCAACATGTTCCTGCTCGAATCGGTCGAGGGCGGGGCGCAGCGCGGCCGCTATTCGATGATCGGCCTTGATCCCGACCTCATCTTCCGTTCGACCGGCGATCACGCCGAGATCAACCGTCGGGCCCTCGCCGACCCCGAGGCTTTTGTCCCCTGCCCCGGCGATCCGCTCGACGTCTTGAGATCGCTGCTCGCCGAATCGCGCATTTCCATGCCGCCCGGCTTGCCGCCGATGTCGGCTGGCGTGTTCGGCTATCTCGGCTACGACATGGTGAGGCGGATGGAGCGGCTCGCCCCGGCAAAGCCGGATCCGATCGGCGTGCCCGAGGCGCTGCTCATCCGCCCGACCGTGATGGTCGTGTTCGACGGCGCGCGCGACGAGATGGCGATCGTGACCCCGGTGCGCCCGGCGCCGGGCGTCACGGCGCGCGCGGCTTACGAGAGCGCGATGGCGAGGCTGGACGCGTGCGTGGACGCGCTCGAATCGCCCCTCGATCACGCGGCGGGAATGGCCGTCGATCCGCTGGTCAAGGCGGGCGAAGCGCGGTCGAACACCAGCGAGGCCGAATTTAAGGCGATGGTCGTCCGGGCGAAGGATTACATCGCCGCGGGCGACGCGTTCCAGATCGTGCTGTCGCAGCGGTTCACCAGCCGGTTCGACCTGCCCGCATTTGCGCTCTACCGGGCGTTGAGGCGGGTCAATCCTTCGCCGTATCTCTGCTTCCTCGACTTCGGCGGCTTCCAGATCGTCTGCTCGAGCCCGGAGATCCTGGTCAGGGTGCGCGAGGGCAAGGTCGTCATCCGCCCGATCGCCGGCACAAGGCCGCGCGGCAAGAGCCCAACCGAGGACGAGGCGTTGGGCGCCGAGCTTCTTGCCGATCCGAAAGAGCGCGCCGAGCATCTGATGCTGCTCGACCTCGGCCGCAACGACGTCGGCCGCGTCGCCCGAATCGGGTCGGTCAAGGTGACCGACAGCTTCTTCATCGAGCGCTATAGCCATGTGATGCACATCGTCTCCAACGTCGAGGGCGACTTGCGCCAGGGCGTCGACGCCGTCACCGCGCTCGCCGCCGGCTTTCCCGCCGGCACCGTCTCCGGCGCGCCGAAGGTGCGGGCGATGCAGATCATCGACGAACTCGAGAAGGACAAGCGCGGCATCTACGCCGGCTGCATCGGCTATTTCGGCGCCGGGGGCGAAATGGACACCTGCATCGTGCTGCGCGCAGCGGTGGTGAAGGAGGGGCTCATGCACGTCCAGGCCGGCGCCGGCATCGTCTACGACTCCTCGCCCGCCGCCGAGCAGAAGGAATGCGGCGACAAGGCCCGGGCGCTGTTCAGGGCGGCGGAGGAAGCGGTGCGGTTCGCGGTCCGGGGTAAGCGCGGGCAGTAGGCGCACGGTTGCACCCGCGCCAACCGCCCACCGTCTGACCCTGATCACAGACACGGCGCCTGAGCCGCCGGGCGGAGAACACTCCCGCGAAATTGACCTTCTGAGGTTGGTTCCGTACGGTTTCGCCAAAACCGCAACGCTAGCGACCAGGCGAACGAACAATCAGGGAGGGCGCATGTGCCAGATTTGCGGGATCGCCGGGTCGGAAGCCGGCGTAGGCCCCGTTCCGCGCTTCGTCGCTGCTTCCGCGACCAGCCCAGGCTCGCGGGCTGCCCCCGTCAATCTTGAAGCCGCTCACGGCGCCGCGACGTCCGCCATGCCCGAGGGAGTCGGCGTTCAGGGTCGGCGCACTCTGATCAAGGGCGGGACTGTGTTGTCGATCGACGAGCGGGTCGGCAATTTCGCGGTCGGCGACGTGCTCGTCGACGGATCGAAAATCGCAGAGGTCGCAGCCAGGATCGACGCGCCGGACGCCGCCGTCATCGACGCCTCGGGGCATATCGTCATGCCGGGCTTCATCGACGCCCATAGCCACCAGTTCGAGACGGCGCTGCGCAGCTTTCTCGCCGACGGCATTCTCATCAACGACGGGAGGCCCGAAAGCGCGCACAACTATTATGAGTCGGTCCTGCAGAAACTGTCGATGGGGTATCGGCCGCAGGACGTCTACATCAACGAGTTATTCGCCGGCATTGCGCAAATCGATGCGGGCGTCACGGCGGTCATGGACATCAGCCAGATCCATCATTCGCCGGAACATTCCGACGCCGCGATCGAGGGGCTCCGCGGAGCGGGCCGGCGTGCGGTTTTCGGCTATTTCGAGGGCTGGGGCGAGAAGGCGAAATATCCCGGTGACGCTCGACGCATGCGTGCGCAGCACTTCTCGTCGTCCGATCAGTTGCTCAGCATGTTCATGGGCGGCGAGATCTATCTGCCGGGCTATGAGGAGGCCTGGAAAGTCGGTCGCGACTTGGACCTGCCGATCGCCTTGCATGTCGTCGGCACTTTCGGGATGCAGCCAACCTTCGACGCGCTCGCGACCGCCGGAAAGTTCGGCTCGGATTGCTTTTTCATCCACATGACCGGCATGAGCGAGATCGGCTGGAGGGCGGCGGCGGACGCTGGCGCGCATGTCACGCTCGCCGTGCCGATCGAAATGCAGATGCGGCACGGGACGCCGCCGATCCAGAAGGCGCTCGACCTCGGGATGAGCCTGTCGCTGTCGACCGATGTCGAGTGCACGATGACCGCCGACATGTTCACCCAGATGCGCGGCGTCATGACCCTGCAGCGGATGTTCGCCAACGAGCTTGCGTTGCAGGGCAAGGAGTATCCGAAGCTCATGTCGGTCTGGGACGCGCTCAGCCTCGCGACGATCGGGGGAGCAAGAGGTCTCAAGATCGATAGCAAGACCGGCTCGCTGACACCGGGCAAAGACGCCGACATTATCCTGCTCGACGCGACGGCCCTCAACGTCACGCCGCTCAACCACGCGCCGGGCGCGGTCGTCACCCTCATGGAGCGCTCCAACGTATCGACGGTGCTATGCGCGGGGCAGATCAAGAAATGGCGCGGCGCGATGATCGGCTACGACATCCCTAAGCTGCGGGCCGAGTTGGACGCGAGTCGAGACTATGTGTTCGCGGCCGCAGGGATCGAGCGTGATCTGTTTCGGGCGTGAACACGCCCGAGAAGGACAGGCGCGGCGTCCACGCCGGCTGCGTTGGCCTTTCGGCGCCGGGGCTTCTGCGACCGCACGCCGCATTTAAGCGAGACGGGCCTGCTCTCGGTGGCTGGAAATCGGCGTCGCCGTAAGCGATGATCCTGTCGCCGGGTCGCCCGCCGCGGCGAGCCGATCGGGTGGGTCGAGGCCGGAAACGCTGGGATCAAAACCCTCGGATGGGCCTCGCCAGGGTCAGGACAGATAGGCATTGAACCACCGAGAGGAAGCGCTGGGATCCGCGTGGGCAGAGAGAATGAACCTGGTAAGACCACGGTTCTGGCTGACCGGGATTGCGTTCCTTGCGGCTTATCTGGCGCTGAACGTCCTCACCGTGCGGTATCAATTCGAAGCGCTCGGCATCACGTTATGGAGCCCGGACAACGGGCTCACGGTGCTGCTGTTGATCGAAGGGGTGGAATTCTTTCCCTTCGTCCTCGCGGGCGCGGTACTGGCCGACGTCCTGGTCTCCCACGTTCAGCACAGCTTTTACGTGACCGTTCTGGCTGAGTCCGCATTGTCTCTCGGCTACGCGGGCATCGCGGTCGCGTTGCGCGATGTCCTCAAGTTCAGCCCGAGGCGGAGCGATCTGGCCGATGTCCTCGTTATGCTGGCGGTCGTGCCGGCCGGCGCCATCCTGAACTCGTTGATCTACTGCGGCGTCCTTTATCTGGCCGGCTCATTGCGCGCGGATCAGTTTATCTCCGCGCTGCGCCATTTCTGGATCGGCGACGTGGTCGGAATCATTGCAGTCGTTGCGGCCGCGACGGCGGTGTTTTCGGTTTCATCCAAAACCCGTTGGATCTGGCGGAGAGACGATACGCTCAACTGGTCGGTGTTCATTATCAGTTCGTGCCTGGTGTTCGCGTTCATCCACGGCGCGCCAAGCGCTTACGCCTACCATTTGTTCTATCTGCTCTTCTTGCCAACCATCTGGATAGGCATGCGAGCGGGCTATGTCGGGGTGGCGATCGCGCTCCTGGCGACCCAGACTGCATTTTTCATGACCGCTTCGCACATTGGATTCAGCGCCGATGATTTTGACCAGTTCCAAATCCTGATGCTCGTGCTTTCGATCACCGGGCTCATTCTCGGCGCCGCCGTCACCGAGCGTGAGCACGCCCACCAGAAGCTTCGCGAGCAGCAGGCGGAACTGGTTCGAATCTCGGCGCATGCGACCGCTGGGGCCATGGGCATGCAGCTCGCTCACGAACTCAGCCAACCCTTGTCTACTGTCGCGACCTATGCCGTCGCGGCGCGCCGGATGTTGCAATCGGGCGCCGGCCCAGAGCCGGTGATAGACGCCTTAAGCAAGGCCGAGGCCGAGGCGCAGCGAACGCGCCAGGTGCTGGAGCGCATCCGCGACATCGTCTCGGTCGGCAGAGTGCAGCCGCGGCCAGTGAATCTCGTCGATGAAGCCCTGAAGATCCGGGCGCTGTGCATGGAAGACGCTAACGCGCGCGGCGTCGACATCGCCTTCGAGAGCCCTCATCCGATCCCTCTGGTCAAGGCCGACCCGATCGGAATCGAGCAGGTCCTCAACAACATCGTCGGCAATGCGGTCGATGCCGCCGCGGAACGCCGAGACGCGCGCGGACGCGTCCTCATTCGCGTGATCGACCGGGACGGTTGGGCGATCGTCCAAGTCGATGACAATGGTTCCGGAGTGGCGCCGGAGATGGCGGAAAGCCTGTTTGAGGCTTACCAGACATCCAAATCCCGAGGAATGGGGCTGGGACTCACCCTCAGTCGTCAAATCGTGCAACAACACGGGGGTCGCATTTGGTGGCAACCCATCGCGCCGGAGGGGACCAGGTTTGTGGTCGAGCTCAACCTCAACGGACCGGACGGCGATGCCGCATAGACGTCACGTCGCCATCGTCGACGACGAGGCAAGCGTCCGCGAGTCGCTGGCCTTGCTTCTGTCGACCGCCCAGATCGAGTCGCGGACATTTGCCTCGGCGGAAGACTATCTCGCGTCCGTCCCGCTCGACGAGTCCAGCTGCGTCATCCTCGACAACCAGCTTCCTGGCCTGAGCGGCATTGGCTTGCTCAAGCGAATTGCGGCTGCGGAGGACTGCGACACGGCGGTCATCCTGATCAGCGGACACGGCGACGTGCCGACCGCGGTTACGGCGATGAAGTGCGGCGCATTCCATTTTGTCGAGAAGCCGCTGGACCCAGAAGCACTGCTGCTCACGGTCGAGGAGGCGTTGGGGAGGACCGAACAAGTCCGCGATCGCCAGACCCAAGTCCAGGAGTTCAGGGGCCGGCGCGCATTGCTCACCCAGCGCGAGCACGAAGTCTTCGCGTTGCTGGTGCAGGGTCTGCCGACCAAGCTGATCGCCCGCCAGTTGGGAATCACCCCCCGGACGACCGAACACCATCGGGCCGCCGTCATGCACAAAATGCAGGCCCGCACCATTTCTCACCTCGTGCGGATGGCGCTCAGCTTCGATCCGCCCGCCGGCGAGACGTAGCATTTTCGCGACCGCAGCGAATCCCTACGCACCGAGCCGACAACAGACTGCCGATCGCAATTCGCGGCGGGCGGGGGTCATCGATCGCCTCGAGCTGCCGCCCGGCGCCGCCAAACGCTCGCTCGGCGACCTTAGGCTGCGGGGCAAGGGCGCCGATCTTGCGCTCTATGCGTTGACCGGGGCGCCCCAACGCCCTCACCGGGCCGAGGCCGCGGTCAGCCGCGACGCTGCGCCTGAGGACGTCGCCGTGCCGTAAGCGGAATTCTCCGCGGATATGCAGACCTCTGGCATGAAGAAATGGTGACAAACATTTGTCGCCGTGATCGCTTTCGCGGTATAAGCCGGCGCGAAGGCGAGCGAGCATGC
>JBAUXQ010000466.1:0-4691 GCA_049584355.1 Roseiarcus sp.
CTTCGCCAGTTCGTCGAGGGCGATGGCACGCGTGCCGGCCACGACATGGTCGGGGCCAAGCCGGCAAGCCTGTCGATCGGCGCCGAAATGCGCGGCGGCGAAATCGAGGGTCGCTTCGGCGAGCGCCGCTGAAGCCGCGCGCGTCGCCGCCCCGGCGACGACCGTGCCCGTGCTGCCGTAGGCGCCAGTGTCATGCGGAACGAGGTCGGTGTCGGACTGGCGGATGCGTATCCGATCCACCGTCGTCGGCAGCAGGCTCGCGGCGATTTGTCCATGCACGGTGGTCGTGCCATTGCCGAACTCGGAGGTGCCGACGAAAAGCTCGTAAGCTCCGTCCTCGGCGACGCGAACCCGGCAGTGGGCATGGTGGCCGCGCGGCGGGATGGTGTCGATCATCGCTGCCGCCACGCCGCGACCGACGAGCCAGTCATCGCCAAGGTTCGCGAGCGGAACGGCCATGAGGCGCGCTTCGACGATATCCAGGCACTGATCGAGGCCATAGCTGCCGAATTCGACGTCGTGGGGCCCATGATCGTCGGACCCCAGCGAGTCCCCCGGACGCACGACGTTGAGGCGCCGGAAGGCGAACGGGTCCATGCCGAGCAGGCGCGCCAGTTCGTCCATCGCCGATTCGATCGCGAAAATGGTCTGGCTGAGCCCATAGCCGCGAAAGGCGCCGCTCGGCATCGTGTTGGTGTAGACGGAATAGCCGTCGACCCTCTTGTTCGGACACCGGTAGAGCGTCACCGACTCGCCCGCGCCGTGGAAAAGGACTCCGGGGCCGTGATTGCCATAGGCCCCGGTGTTGGCGACCATCCGCATCGCTATCGCGGTCAACCGCCCGTCGCAGCGCGCGCCGACCTTCACATTGATCCGCATCGGATGGCGGCTGGTGGAAGCGTAAAACTGCTCCTGGCGGGTGTATTCCAGCTTGACCGGACGGCCGGTTTTCAGAACGGCGAGCGCGACAATGTCCTCGACGATCATCTCCTGCTTGCCGCCGAAGCCTCCGCCGACGCGCTCGGCGAACACCCGCACTCTCTCTCGCGGCAGGTCGTAGAGAGCGCAAAGCGCATTGCGGGTGAGAAAAGGCGTCTGCGAGCTGGTGCGGATATTGAGCCGTTGATCGGGGTCGAGCCAGCCGATGGCGCCATGCGTCTCGAGATGGGCGTGCTGGACCCTCTGGACGGCGTAGACGCCCTCGTGGACGATATCGGCTTCGGCGAAGCCGGCATCGACATCGCCGCTATGGCTATGCGCCTCGGCGACGATGTTGCGCTTCGGGTCAGCGATCCGGGAAGACGGCGGCTTGTCGTGGATGAGGGGGGCGCCGGGACGCATCGCGTCCTCGGGGTCGAACAGGGCGGGCAGAAGTTCGTAGGTCACCTGGATGAGCAGGCAGGCGGCCTCCGCCGCCGCCTCGCTCGTCGCCACGACCGCGGCGACTCGCTGGCCGACGAAGCGGATGATCGGATCGAGCACCAGCGTGTCGTCGGGATCGTCGGTGAACAACTCGTGGCGCGCGGTCGAGAAATGACGCGGTGGCGAATCCTCGTGGGTCAGCACCGCGACCACGCCCGGCGCGGCGAGCGCGGCGCTGGCGTCGATGCGCGCGATCCGGGCGGAGGGATGCGGCGAGCGCAGGATTTTCATATGCAGGAGCCCGTCGATCGCGACGTCCATCGTGTAGCGGGCGCGACCAGTCACGATAGCCGGACCCGCGGGCGCGGCGAGATTGCGGCCGAAGGCCTCGCCCGGCGCCGCCTCCTCGACATGGCGGATGCCCGCCAGGGCGTCGAAGATCGCGCGATAGCCGGTGCAGCGGCAGAGGTTTCCCTTAAGCGCGCGGGGCAGATCGCGACGCTGCGCCTGATCGAGCGACGCGGCGGTCATCACCATGCCGGCGGTGCAGAAGCCGCACTGGAAACCCTGGGCGTCGAGAAACGCCTGTTGCATCGGATGAAGCGCGTCGTTCTCGCCGGCGAGCCCCTCGATGGTCGTCACCGCCCGCCCCTCGGCGCGGAAGGCCGGCACGAGACAGCTATGCACCGGCTTGCCGTCGAGATGGACGGTGCAGGCCCCGCAATCGCCGGCGTCGCAGCCTTTCTTGACGCCGAACCAGCCGAGCTCGCGCAGGAGCGTGCGCAGACATTGGCCCGGCCGCGGCCTCGCCTCATGGCTCACGCCATTGACAAGGAAACTCAACGCCGTTCTCCGCCGAGTTCGCTCAGGATTTCCTCGGCGAATTCGAACGTCATGTGCCGGCGCCAGTCCGGCCGGCCGTGGATGTCGTCGTGATATTGATTCGGCGGAATTTGGCTTTCAAGTCGCTGGGCCAACGCGTCCGGTCTTGGGACGCAGTCGAAGGCCAGCCGCACCGGCCGTCGGGTCGAGGCGGTGACGCAAAGAAAGAATCCGCCGTCCGCGGCGATCGAGCCGGTCACCAGGACGCCGGAGCGTCCGAGCGGAGCGAGTGAGGCGCGGCGGAACGCCGTGCGGCGCGTCAGCGCAGCGCCGGGCAGTTGCACGCCGCGCAGAAGCTCGCCCTCGCGCAGGGCGTTGTGCTGGGGGCTGAGGACGAAGTCGAAATGGATAGCCGCCGTTCGCCGCCCTCGGGCGTCCAGATCACGCAGACCCCGTCGAGCGCGGCCGAGAGCGAGATCATCGGCCCCGCGGGGAGCGCCATGCAAAGGTTGCCGCCGACCGTCGCCATGTTCCAGATCTTGAACGAGGCGAGAAAGGCGCGGCAGCACTGACCGATCAGCCCAGCCGCGGTCCACGACGCGGGCGCCTCGAAAGCGTTGAGCGTCGCGACGGTGCAGGTCGCGGCGACGAACAGCCCGGCGTCGGTGACGCGCAACGGGGCCCAGTCGAGGGTCGAGAGATCGACGAGGCGTCTTAAGCGGGGTTGCGGCTCCGAAAACAGCCACGTGCCCCCCGCCAGCCATGCGTCGCCGTCGGCGATGGCGCCGATGTCGTCGCGGCTCCGAGGCCGCGCAACCGTCGTAATGGCGTTGAGGTCCATGGGCTCCCGATTGACCGGCGCCAACCGGCCTCACGAGCGGCGCATGCACTTTGTGTGCCCCAATTGATGTTGTTATTTCTGCGCCAACGCGCCGCGGTCGGGGCCAGTCCCGGCCCGCGTCATCGAATCCCGGCCGGCGGCTCGCGCCCCGCCAGGTCCCGAGGTTTCGTCGTGCGACGCGAGTTCAAGACCCGGTTACAAAGACCTCGATTGGCAGAGGGTGATCTATCACATAGCTGCCGAAATTGGGATTGTGACGTTCTGGCTGAGGTCGTCCGTCTGCTCCCGTCGCGC
The DNA here is from genome assembly GCA_049584355.1 of Roseiarcus sp. Classification (GTDB taxonomy): domain Bacteria; phylum Pseudomonadota; class Alphaproteobacteria; order Rhizobiales; family Beijerinckiaceae; genus Roseiarcus. The sequence continues at coordinate 3,320 of JBAUXQ010000466.1, forward strand.
GAGCCAAAAGCGTATAGCCGCCCGGTTGTGTTGGCGTGGTCCAATCGTATTTCCAGCGGCGCCATGTGTGCCGGCTTATCGGATCGACGAAATCTCCCTGGACCCACGATGCGCCGCCATCGAGGCTGATCCATATTTCAGTGACGTCGGTGTTTCCGGCCCAAGCGGCGCCAAAGATGGTGTAGGGGCGACCAGGTCGGAGCCTCTCGTATACACGAGGACGCGCGATCTGCGACTTCAGTTTCATTTCCGCGAGTGGTCGCCGAACGGGTATTCCCTCGGAATCATCCCAAAAGGCGTAGTCGGAAGTTTGCCAATAGCCCTGAAATGGCTGCGTGGCCGCAACGATCTTGGTCAGCCACTTGAGAGAGGACATGCCGTAATTCCCCGGAACGATGGCGCGCAGCGGATATCCATGATCGGGCATAAGATCTGCGCCATTCATCTGGTAGGCGAGGAGCACGTCGGGTTCCATCGCCAGCGACCTCGGGATGCTGCGGGCATATGAGATCGGACTTGGCGGCCTTGGCTCTTCCTTCGGCACGCCGCGATCAGCGCCTTCCAAAACGATGTCGCACACGTCATCGTCCAGTCCGGCGATTTCCAGCAGCGCGGAAAGCGGAACACCCGTCCATTCCGCATTGCCGACCGCGCCGAGCTCCCATTGTGCGCCAGACGCCGGCGGCGCGAGGAAAACCCGGCTGTTGCCAGCGCATTCCAGTGTGGCGACGCATGTCCTTGAAGGCATGGCGCGGATATCGCTGTAGCTCAGGCTCAGTTCGTTTCTCACGGCGCCGGTTATCGACAGCCTATAGGCGAGACGATCCAGGTTCGGCGTTGGGAAATGGCTGCGGATGTAAAACAGCTCAGACGGCGTGATGAACTCATCGAGTCGATCGAAAGGCATTTCGAGATTGTTGGGGTCCTTCTGTCGAATGATAAGGCCAACCGGACGCGCAGTCGTGCTCAGCCAGTTGTCGGTTTTCATATCCATTGCGGCGTTCTCCTGGCGGATGCCTCACCGGATTGTAGGAGCGCCAGCTTCGTTAATCCAATCGTACATCGAGAGACCGAAGGTGATATGTTGGTTTCAACAAACCAAACCGTTGCATAGTCCATGTGATCACTAGGGCCGCGATCAGCCGTCGATTCGCGACCGACGTCGGCGCTGGTTCGAAACCCACCTAGGGGGGAGACGGATCTCAAACGCGCTCAGATCCGCGGCCCCGATCTCTTGAGCGCACGCCCTAGCGTAAGCGGGAGACCCCCCGGCTTTGCCGGGGTGGCAGTAGCAGTTTGACGTTTAGGGCGGTCCATCAGCGGAGTTCCAACGTGAGCAGCCACTCACACGAAAGGAACTCCACCGATGGAC
>JBAUXQ010000467.1:0-1512 GCA_049584355.1 Roseiarcus sp.
GGCGCGGGCCGCCGCTTGATCGAAATTCGCCCCGCCGCGCCTCGAGGGCAAAGACGCCGAATCCTTCCCCGTTATCGCGCCAAACTCTCCCTGTTCTTGCGCATGAACTGCGCCCCGCATGTGAGACACGGCTAATTCAGGGACAAGGCTTGGTCCTGGTCTGGGTGGTTGCGGTTATCCCGGCGGATTTCGGCTTCGAATTCGGCCGGGGGTTTGTAGCCGAGCGCCGAGTGGAGGCGGCTGGTGTTGTAGACGGCTTCGATGAAGGCGCCGATCTGACGGCGGGCGTCGTCGAGGTCGAGGTAAGTCTTGGCGTCGACCTCCTCGCTTTTCAGGGTCTTCATGAAGCTTTCCGCCTTGGCGTTGTCGTAAGGATTGCCGACCCGGCTCATGCTGGCGGCGATCTTACGGGTTTCGAGGCGCTTCTGATAGGCGTTGCAGGCGTACTGCACGCCTTGGTCGGAGTGGTGGATGAGGCTCATCGGCGGCGGGTTGCGGGCGGCGAGCGCCATGTCGAGAGCCTCGATCGCCAGGCTCGCCTCGAGATGGTCGGCGATCGCCCAGCCGACGACCTTGCGCGAAAAGGCGTCGAGGATCGCCGCCAGATAGACGAAGCCCTCGGAGAGCCGCACGTAGGTGATGTCGGCGACCCAGATCTGGTCGACTCCGGTGGGAACGAGGCCGCGCGTCAGGTTGGGGACGATGGGGAAGTCGTGTCGGCTCATGGTGGTGGTCGGCGCGAAGGGCGTGACGCGCTGGCTCAGAAGATTGTCCTCGCGCGTCAGTCTGCGCACCCGCTTGTCGTTGACGAAAAGCCCAGAACGCCTGAGCTCGTGGGCGATCCGGCGATAGCCGTAATGGCGGTTGTCGAGCGCGATCCTTTGAATGAGATCGCGCAAGTCAGCGTCGTCGCGCTTGGGCGGATGGGGTCCGAAATGCCGATAGTAGCCGGCGCGCGATACGCCGCCCAATCGGCACAGCCGTTCTACGCTGGCGTCGTCTTGGCGAAAGCCTTGCGGCTCGGCGGCGATCATTGTTTGGACGACCGCGTAGAGGTGGGCGCGCCGCTGTCGGGGCTGGTCGCGTCCCAGAGCCGCAAGGCTTCGCGAAAAAAATGCAGATCCGCCTGCTGCTGGCCGACAAGGCGCTCGAGTTCGGCAATGCGCGCCTTGGCTTGCGCGAGCCGGTCGCCGGCGCCGCCCCTCCATTCCACACCGCCCGCCGACCCCGCCGGCGGCTCAGCCCCGCTATCCCCATCCGCCGGTAGAGAGCCCACCAATCGTACAGCAGCTTCGGATCGATCCCGGCCCCCTCGGCGACCGCGGCCACACGCTCGCCCCCCTCCAGACGCCGCACAATCCCCTGCTTCAACGCGTTCGAATAAACCCGAGCCCCTTTGATCCCCATGGTTCCTCCTCGGAAGCCATGTCCCTCTTTTATCGTGTCTCAGTTTCAGGGCGCACTCCAGCAAGAAAACTCCCTGTTATCGCAGCAAAAAGCGTTGCGCCGACC
>JBAUXQ010000468.1:0-1561 GCA_049584355.1 Roseiarcus sp.
GGAAATGGCGGCGCATGCGACGGTTCCGGTGATCAACGGCCTCACCAAGCAGTCGCATCCCTGCCAGGTGCTGGCCGATCTCATGACCTTCGAGGAGAAGCGCGGGTCCGTCCGCGGGCGCAAGATCGCCTGGTCCGGGGACTACAACAACGTGCTGTCGTCCTGGATCGACGCTTCGGCGCGCTTCGACTTCCGGCTCGAGATCGCCTGCCCGCCGGAATTGCAGCCGAGCAGGCAGCGGCTCGCCGCGGCGAAGAAGGCTGGCGCGAACATCGCGATCGGCGTCGACCCGGTCGAGGCGGCGCGCGACGCGGCGGCGGTCATCTCGGATTGCTGGGTGTCGATGGGCGACGAGGACGAGGGCCGGCGCCACAACCTGCTCGCGCCCTACCAGGTCAATCAGGAGTTGATGAGCCACGCCGCGACGGACGCGATCTTCATGCATTGCCTGCCCGCCCATCGCGGCGAGGAGGTGACCGACGAGGTGATCGACGGTCCCCAATCGGTCGTCTTCGACGAGGCCGAAAATCGCCTGCATGCGCAGAAAGGCGTGCTCGCCTGGTGTCTCGGAGTCGAGCCATGACGGTGGTCGAGCGCGCCGCTTCGTTCGAGGTCGTCGACGACATCGTGCTGCCGTTCGCCGTCGAATCCCTGAGTACGCGCGGCCGACTGGTGCGGCTCGGGCCGGCGATCGACCAGCTCCTCAAGCGCCACGACTATCCAGAAGCGGTGTCGAAGCTGGTGGCGGAAGCGGTGGCGCTCGCCGCCCTGCTCGGATCGACCTTGAAGATGAACGGCCGGTTCCAGTTGCAGACCAAGAGCGACGGCCCGGTCACCATGCTTCTGGTCGATTTCGACGCGCCGTCGAATTTGCGCGCGCTCGCGCGGTTCGACCGGGAGCGGCTCGAGCGCGCTTCTGGCGCGGGCGACGACTTGCTCGGCCACGGTCACATGGCCTTCACTATCGATCCGGGCGGCGAGATGAATCGCTATCAGGGCGTGATCGCGCTCGAGGGTCAGGGGCTGGAAGCCGCGGCGCATCATTATTTCGAGCGCTCGGAGCAGATCCCGACCCTGGTGCGTCTCGCTGTCGGCGAAATCGTGACCGCCGGCGGCGGCGAATGGCGCGCCGGCGGTCTCGTCGTCCAATATCTGCCGGAGGCGGGAGCGCGGCGGCTCAAGGCGGACTTCCATCCCGGCGACGCGCCGGAGGGCGTCGAGCCGCACCGCATCGCCGAGGATGACGCCTGGACGGAGGCCAAGGCCCGCGCGGCGACGACGGAGGCGCACGAACTGATCGATCCGACGCTGTCGGGCGAGCGGCTCCTGTTTCGCCTCTTCAGCGAGCGTGGCGTGCGCGTCTACGAGCCGACGCCGCTCGCCGCCGTCTGCCGCTGTTCGGCCGAGGGGGTCGATGCGATGCTGCGCAGCTTTCCGCCGCACGAAGTCAAGGATATGGTGGGCGACGACGGGATGATCGGCGTCACCTGCGAATTCTGCTCGACCAAGCGAGTGTTCGATCCGGCCGATTACGGGGGGGCCTAGGGCCGGAGCGCGTTCA
>JBAUXQ010000469.1:0-1941 GCA_049584355.1 Roseiarcus sp.
GCACCGTCTGTCCATAGTACGAACCGGCGAGCAGCCGCGCGCCGAGGCCCCCGTCCTCGCTCTTGGTCACTTCGGCGACCACCGCCCCGACCAGCGCCGCAGCGGCGCCGATCTTCATGCTGGCGAAAAAGAACGGCGTTGAGGCGGGCGCCCTGAGCTTGATGAAGGTCTGCGCGTTCGTCGCCGAATAGGTGCGCATAAGATCAAGCTGCAGCGGGTCGGGGGAACGGAAGCCCTTCACCATGCCGACCGTAACCGGAAAGAACGAGAGATACGCCGCAATCGCCGCCTTCGGCGCGATGCCGGTGATGTCGAACTGGTTCAGGATGACGACGATCATCGGCGCGAGGGCGATGATCGGCACGGTCTGCGAGGCCACAATCCACGGCATCATCGATCGTTCGAGCCAGCGCATCGAAACGATGAGGACGGCAAGCCCTATGCCGAGCGCCGAGCCGATCGCGAAGCCGATCAGCGTCTCTTCGAGCGTAATCGCGCCGTGGTAGACGAGGCTGCGTTTCGAGGTCGGCGGAGTGGCGAGGACGAGCTTGTAGAGTTCCGCCGCCACCTGATGCGGCGCCGGCAGCTTCGGCCGCTCCATGTTGAGCGACGCGCCGACGAGATCCTGCGCCGAATAGTCCGCCCGGCCGGCGTTGGCGAACTGGTCGCGCTGCAATGACGCGTTCATGAGCGCGGCGGCGACATACCAGACCGCGATCAGCGCCAGAACGACCGTCGCGATGGGGAGTGCGGATTTCATCGGCGTCCCGCCGGAGTCGGGCGTTCTCCTTCCCCAGCTCTGCTGGGGAAGGTGGCGCGGAGCGACGGATGGGGTGCGGCCCGCTGCTCGAAGCTCAGCCCGGTCACACCGATGTCATCGCGCGCCTTCAGAGGCGGCGGTGAATTCTCTGTGTATGGTCTTGCCTCTGGCGCTTGGCGCTTCAGATTTCCCGGATCGCCGCCCTGATGAGCTCGACGACGATCGGAAGCCCGCCGATGATGAGCTCGTCGGGAAAGCGAAGAACGCGAAATCCCGCCCGTCGAAACCATTCGTCCCTTTCGGCGTCCTTGATCTTCGCCTCCGCCGTCTCGTGCGTGCGACCGTCCGCTTCGACGACGATTTTGCGCGCAACGCAAACGAAATCCGCGAAATAGGGCCCAATCGGCATTTGCCGGCGAAAGCCGCACCGGTCGATCCGATGATTGCGCACCGCCCGCCAAAGCATCGCTTCCGCTCTCGTCATGTTCTGACGCTGCGCGCGAGCGAACTTCCGCGAGGATTGACGGAAACGCGCCGGCTCGTCCATCTCGTCTCCCGGCAATAAGCACGACCGCTCGCATTGCAAGACCGGCCGCGCCAACCTCCTGCTGGCGGATTGCTGCTTTCCACACCCCATCCGGCGCTGCGCGCCACCTTCCCCAGCAATGCTGGGGAAGGGAAAGCGGCGCGCGCCTACCCGTCATAGGAATGCCCCTCCCTGAGGCCGTGCCGGACCCGGTTGGCGATGGCCAGGAATTCGGGCGTCTCGCGGATGTCGAGCGCCCGGTCGCGGGGAAGGTCGCAGGCGATGACGTCGATGATCCGTCCCGGGCGGGGGGACATGACGACGATGTGGGTCGACAGGAACACCGCCTCCGGAATCGAATGGGTGACGAACATGACCGTCTTGCCGGTCACGTCCCACAGGCGCAGGAGCTGCTGGTTCAGCATGTCGCGCACGATCTCGTCGAGGGCGCCGAACGGCTCGTCCATGAGCAGGAGATCGGGGTCGAACGAGAGCGCCCGCGCGATCGACGCCCGCTGCTGCATGCCACCGGACAATTGCCAGGGAAATTTGGCGCCAAAGCCGGAAAGATTGACCAGCTCCAGTCCTTTCGCGACGCGCGCCTCGCGCTCCGCCCTGGCGAAGCCCATGACCTCGAGCGGCAGCGCGATGTTGC
>JBAUXQ010000470.1:0-2590 GCA_049584355.1 Roseiarcus sp.
GCTCGCGCGGGATTGGCTAACGATGCCGCTCAATCCGCATGGACGACCGAACGCCGATGTTCTGCGGCCGTGGGTGAATGGAATGGACGTGTCGCGTCGATCAAGAGACGTGTGGATCGTCGATTTCGGTTGGACAATGACTGAAGCGCAGGCCGCACTTTACGAGCAGCCATTTGAGTACTTAGTCCAATGTGTGCGCCCCATCAGAATTGAGAACCGACGTGAGAGCTATGTCCGAAACTGGTGGCGTCACGTGGAACCAAGACCGGCGCTTTTTGGGCTAATCAAGGATTTACACCGCGTCATTGTGACGCCCGAAGTCTCAAAGCACCGCATATTTGACTGGTTACACACGGCAGTTCTCCCTGACCACAAGCTGCAGGTGATCGCGAGAGATGAAGACATCATGTTCGGTTTGCTGGTTTGTCGCTTTCACCATGAGTGGTCGCGCGCAACAGGTTCTTGGCACGGCGTGGGCAACGATCCGCGCTACACAATAAGCACCACCTTTGCGACCTTTCCCTTCCCGGACGGCCTGACGCCCAACATACCGGCCGCGGACTACGCGAACGACCGGGCGCGCCCAGCGCATCGCTACCGCGGCGAAGAGACTCGACGAGTTGCGCCGCGCGTGGCTCAACCCGCCCGATCTCGTCGACATCGTGCCGGAAATCACGCCGACCGCCTCGCCCGGCGAAGCGCCGCGCCGCTATCCCGACCGAATCCTGCCGAAGACCGCCGAGGCGGCGGTCAAGCTCAAGGAGCGGACGCTCACCAATCTCTACAACGAGCGCCCGCGCTGGCTCGCCGACGCCCACGACGCGCTCGACCGCGCCGTCGCCGCGGCCTACGGCTGGCCCGAGGACATTGCGGCTGAGGAGGCGCTCGCCCGCCTGCTGGCGCTGAACCTCGAACGGGCCGGCTCACCATAGCCCCTCATCCGGCGCCATAGCCCGTCCAAAGGACGGGCGTGCTTGGGACGCCCTATCGCGCAACCTCCTCCCAAAGGGAGAAGGGCGAGGCCTCAACCCTACCCCGGCCCGATCCGCCGCTCCAGCGCCTCGTAGAGGGCGTTGCGGGCGCTGAACGCCTGTTCCAGCGCGGCGACGCTGACCCGCTCGGCGCCTTTCTCCAAGAGCCAGCCGGCGAGCTCGGCGACCTTGCCGCGGGCGCAGTGGAGCGCGACGAAGCCGTGCGGATCGACGTCCTCGCCGGTCGCGGAGACGGCGCCGAAGCGGTCGAGGGCCGTCGCCACAATGAGATGGGCCGGGCTCGGCAGGCGGGCGCGGACCTCGCGCGATTTCAAGGCCTCTTCGCTCGCGGCGATGCGGGCGAGGATGTCGCGCGCGGCTTGCCTGGCTCTCGCGCCCCACGGCGCGGTCAGCGACGCGATGAGCGTCGCCTGCGAGCGCAGGATCACTCCGTCGTCGAGCGGTTTCAGCGCGTTGGCGGCGAGCGTCGCGCCGGTCGTGGTGATGTCGACGATCAGCTCGGCTGAGCCCGAGGCCGGCGCGCCCTCGGTCGCGCCAAGGCTCTCGACGATGCGGTAGTCGGCGACGCCGTGCTCGGCGAAGAAGCGGCGGGTCAGATTGACGTATTTGGTCGCCACCCGCATCCGCTCGCCGCGCTTGGCGCGATAGGCCGAGGCGACGTCGTCGAGATCGGCCATCGAGCGCACGTCGATCCAGGCCCTGGGCGCGGCGACCACCACATTGGCGTGGCCGAAGCCGAGCGGGCTCAAAAGCTCTAGCCGCGCCTCGACGTCGGGAACCTTCTCGCGCACCAGGTCCTCGCCGGCGACGCCGAAATGGGCGCTGCCGGCGGCAAGGTGGCCGACGATCTCGGCCGACGAGACGTAGGCGACCTCGACCCCCGGCAGACCGGCGATCGCGCCGCGATAGTCGCGGGCGCCGCGCCCCTGGGTGAGCTCGAGGCCGGCGCGGGCGAAGAACGCCGCCGCAGCCTCCTGCAATCGCCCCTTGGAGGGGATGGCGAGGACGAACGGCGCTTCAGCGCCGTTGCCGGGATAGGCGCCCATCAGCGCTCTCCGCCGTTTGCGAGCCGGTCGAGAGTGATCGCGGCGCCGACCGCGGGAATGTCCGCGCCTGCGCCGAGCCGCCGCGCGAGTCCGTCGTAGCGTCCGCCGGCAAGCGCGGTCTTCGCGCCCGGAGTTAAGGGATCGTGCGCCTCGAACACGAAGCCGGTGTAATAGTCGAAGTCGCGCACGAAGGCGGCGCTGAAGCGGATATTCTCGATTCTCGCTCCCCTGGCGGCGATGAAGCCGTTGCGCATCTCGAAGGCGTCAAGCGCCGCGGCGAGGTCGAGCCTGGCGGATTGGGCCAAGCGCCGAAGCTCGATCGCCGCCTGGTCGGGATCGCCGGAAATGGCGAGGAACGCTTCCAGCACCGCGCGCTTCTCGGCTGCGATCGGCTCGCCCGACCTCAGCGAAGCCTGCTCGAGAAACCGGTCGGCGATCTCGCCGGCGCTGCGGCCGCCGACCGTCTCGATGCCGGCGATCGCCAAAAGGTCCTCGACCAGCGCCTTGGCGCCGGCGTGGTCGGCGCTTTCCAGCGCCGCCAGCACTCCAGCT
>JBAUXQ010000471.1:0-2195 GCA_049584355.1 Roseiarcus sp.
ATGTTACGGAAGCCGACCTGAGACCGCGCCCAACAACTGATGAGTCGGCGGGACCCATTACGCTCTACCCGTCATTTGCGGGTTCCGCACCCGCCTCCGGCCGGTACCCTTGGGTGAAACGATGGCCCTCACCGTCATGGCCGGGCTCGTATGGGGACTTTTGTCAATAGGGTTCCGCGCTTTTTTCGCGCGGCTGGCGGCGGGGAGTGTGGGATCGGGTTCCGCGGCCCGGTCCGCCGTTCGATCTCTTGGGCAGCGCGAGATGTCGGTGAGCGAGGCCTTGTCAAGGTCGAAGCCGCCGGAGGCGGTGGCCGAAGGCCAGCCTTTACAAGGCCTCGCTCACCGACGACCATCGCCTGGCGAGATCGAGGGGCCGAGAGCATGCCCGGCGAAAACCTCGTTGTTGTCGGCATGAGACAGCTCTTTATGCGCGTCGATTCGGATGGGTCCAGGTCTGGACCCGGGACGCACGCCCTCGATCGCCACGGCGGCGGCGTTCGACGTCTTGGTCCTTCTGGGCGCGCCGAAGACCGGGCCTCCGGCGCGTTTTCGTTCGGGCGGGGTTTGAATTTCGCACCGATCCTGATTCGATCCGAGGCGTCCCTTTATGAGGCTCAGGCCGAAGGCCTGCATACTCGTATCCGGCGGAGTTCTGGGAACTCACAACCATCATGCCTGATTCGCGAAGCGCGACGGCCAGGGACCGAGGGGGCGGGACCAATCTTGACGGCGGCGTCTTTCAGCCATAGCCCGGCGCGGCGACCCGCCCACCTCGGAAGATTTTCAGGTTCGGGTTCGATCTTTTCTCCTCGCCTGGTTCATGAAACTCTCAATCGCAGGAAGCCTGGGTTCGCGCGCTCCGCCTCAAGCCGCCTCGACCATGCGCACGCCCTCGGGAATGACGCCGGTCTCCAGATAACGCCACAGCGCCACCAGCAATTTCCGCGCGAGCGCCACCGCCATGACCTTGCGGATTCGCCCCTTGGCGTCGCCGACGCGGCCGAAGAACCAGCGGCTCAGCGCGCTGCCGGGCTGAAACCGCAGCCAACGCCACGTCAGTTGCAGCAACAGGCAGCGCACGCGCGTGTTGCCGTTCTTGGAGATGCCCTGCTCGCGCTCCATGCCGCCGCTCTGGAACGGGGTGCCGGTCAGGCCGACGAACGCCGCGATCCCGCGCCGATCGCGGAACGGGCGGCTGAACACTTCGCGAACCAGCCGTGTCGCCGTCTCCAGCCCGACTCCACAGATCGCCACCAGCAGGCGGATCATGCCTATTCCCCGGTCGGGATCGGGCGCCTCGACCTCAGCCACGCGCGCCGCGTCGATCTCGGCGATCTGTTCGCTCACCATGCCCACCCGCTTCATCAGGCGACGCAACTGCGCCATCGTCTGCGGCGGCAGGGCCTGGCCGGAGCGAGCCCGCAAGGCCTCCAGCTTCTCCGCCGCCTTCTTCAGGCGCGGCCGGAAGTCGCCGATCCCGTGCACGCACAACAGGCTCTGGACCTGGTTCTCCAGCCCCACGCGCTCGCGAACCAGCTTGTCGCGCTCACGCCCCGGCCGCCGCGCATCCTCCTCCTCGAGGCTGGGAACGCGGACCATCGTGCATACCCGGGGCTCCCCGCGCAGCCACGCCAACAGCGTCCGCAACAGCATGTCCAGATCGATGCGATCGGTCTTGGCTCGCCGCCCCTTGCGCTCGACCGGGATGCTCGCCGGCTGCATCACATGCGCCTCGATCCCCCGCTCCGTCAGCTCGCGCGCGATCCAGAACCCGTCGCGCCCCGCCTCGTAAGCCGCCACCACGCGCGCGATCGTCTTGCCCGCCTTGGCCGCCTCTGCCTTCCAGCGATCCACGACCCGCACGACTTCGTTCATGTCACGCGCCTTTACGCCTGTCTTCGGCCGCCGCGAGACGCCGGGAATCACCCCTCCCAATTGCCAGGACTTGCCGCTCAATTCCATCGCCACCACCAACGTGCTATCGTGGTCGAAGGCGGTCGCGGGGCGGTGCGCGTCGAAAAATTCAGTCATCGGCTCGTTTCCTTTCCATGAGGATTTCATGCAACCGCAGGATAGCAAACCCCGCGGCCGCCCCCATAGAATCTTGTCCCGGCCATCCACGTCGTGATACCGCACCGCGGTCTCGTATACTGCGCCCTGTCGACCAAGCATTTGGGCCGCGTGCAGGCTGAACT
>JBAUXQ010000472.1:0-6336 GCA_049584355.1 Roseiarcus sp.
TGAGCGAATCGACGCGGCGCCTGGTCGAAGGACAGGCCGAGACCGTGTTCGCCGGCGAATTCGACATCAAGGGCAAGTCCGAACCGCAGAAGGTCTATCGGCTCGACTCGGTTCGGCCGGGCGCCACTCGGTTCGAAACCTCGGTCTTCCGGGGGCTGAGCGCCTATGTCGGACGAGAGCGCGAGTTGCAACTCCTCGAGCGCAGCTTGGCGGACGCGCGGCAGAAAGTCTGCATCATCGATGTGGTGGCTGAACCGGGCATGGGGAAGTCGCGGTTGCTTTATGAGTTCCGGCGCCAGTTGAGCGACGGCCGGGCGTTCCTCCTTCAAGGAAGCTGCTCGCCTGATGGCAGGCAAACGCCGTTCCGGACCTTCATCGAGGTGGTGCGCGACCTGTTTCAGGTCAGCATCGCGGAGCCGGAAAACGAGGTCAGACGAAAGCTGGAGCAGGGGCTCGCCGGTCTCGAGCTGAACTCAGCCCAGTCCTATGGCTTGCTGCTCAACATGATCGGCCTCAAGCCGCCGGATGGGGCGCTTAGCGGGCTGGACGGCGTGCTGATTGGAATGCGCACCCGAGAGATGCTGCAACGGCTCTTGGAGGCGCGCTGCCGCCGGTCGCCGGTCGCGCTGTTGATCGAGGATATTCACTGGATCGATCGAGCGTCCGAAGAGGTCCTGAGCAGGATCGCCAGCGATGACTCGCGCCTTGGCCTGTTGATCCTCCACACGCGCCGGCCGGAATACCTTCGGCGGCCGGCTGAAGGAGGCGATCCGTCACCTGGAGAAGGCGCTCGTCGTCAGCGACCAGCATGGAGATGTATACGCCGCCACCTGGAATCGGATTGCGCTGGCGGAAATCTACCTCGCGATTGTCGCGAACTCGGGAAAGCCCTCGTTGCGCGTCCTGACGCACAACCTCGGCGCGATCGTGACCGGCAAGCTCCGCGGCGCCGAGCGCGCCCTCGCCTTGCTCGAACAGGCCCGCGACAGCAAACAGGTGCACGAGCGGGGCGTCCTGAGAGCGCGCATCGACCTCGACGTCGGCTTGCTGCTCGAACGGAAGCAGCAATTCGACGCGGCCCGGCAACGCCTCCTCTCGGCGCGCGTCGCGGCTGAAGCCCAGGACGTCCTGCCGATGATCGCCCGCATCGATGCGGCGCTCGCCCGTTTGACCCCCGCGACGGCGAGCGGCTGAGCCCCTCGAGACGGCGGCTGATCAAGGCCACCACCACTCCCACCATGAATGCTGGTTCTCGAACACGGGAACCGTCTCGCCGAAAAAGAAACTGCATTCGAGGTGATATTGCGACATCGGCTTGAGCCATGCGCCGGGGGCAATCCCGAGGCTCTCGGCAAGTTTGAGGGTTGCATAGTCGTTGATCTTGATCCGCACCGCCGGCAGCGGCTCGAATTCGCCGATCGCGTCGACGAATGTCACGGATTGCAGGATGGCCTGGTAGCAGGCGTTGATCGGCAGCGCCGGGTCCCGAAACTGTTTCATGGTTACGGATTCGAAAAACAACGCGGTCGGATCGACCGATCTCGGCAGAGCCTGGTGATCGGGATGGATGTCGTCGATGTCGATGTGTCCCCAGGGCCACTTCTTGTCTTTGTCGGGGATTCGAGCGGCTCTGCCGGCGGCCGGTTCGATTGCGACTACGGGCTTGGTTTGCGCCGTGACGCCGACGCCAATGGCGGTAAACACCTCGGTTGAGACGGTCGTGAAGGGGTCCGCCTCCGGGAACGGGTCAAAGATTCCGTATAATTTCGGGCGAAGCTTCCCGGGACATCGGCGAGCAAGTAGCCGAGGGAGTGTCAGCGTTAAGAGCGCGTGGGAACGGCGCGCTGGGCCCATCCTCACCGGTCATCGCGCGGCCGGCTGCCACACGCGCCGCGTGCGGGTCCCGCTTCATGGCTGCAGCGCTGGCGAATAAAGTAGAAATTCTCAAGGTTTCTCTTTGATTTACAGCGTCACATAACATTCGTCCCCGCGTCATATAAGCCTGCGGATGGCGGGTTATGAATCTCGCGCGGCCCCGGAGAGCCGCCCACGCGCGGTGTGAAGTCCGCAGCACACATGTAATTCCGTCAGAGAGGGCTCCATGTTCTTCAAATCCATAATCGCGGCCGCCGCGATGATCGGCGCTATCACCGTCGCCTGCGCGGCGGACATTTCCGGCGCGGGGGCGACTTTTCCGTTTCCCATCTACGCCAAATGGGCGGACTCCTATAAGAAGGACACCGGAAACGGCCTCAACTATCAGTCGATCGGCTCGGGCGCCGGCATCAAGCAAATTCGCGCCAAAACCGTGACCTTCGGCGCGACCGACGCGCCGCTCGAGGCCAAGGAGCTCGACAAGGACGGGCTCGCCCAGTGGCCGATGGTGATGGGGGGCATCGTGATGGTCGTCAACATCCCGGGCGTGAAGCCCGGCGAGCTCGTGCTCGACGGTGCGACGGTCGCCCAGATCTATATGGGCAAGATCACCAAATGGAACGATCCGGCGATCAAGAAGCTCAATCCAAGCCTCAATCTGCCCGATCTCGCCATCGCGAACATTCACCGCGCCGACGGCTCGGGCACCACCTTCAACTTCACCTATTACTTGTCCGCAGTTTCGCCCGAATGGGAATCGAGCATCGGCAAGGCGACCACCGTCGAATGGCCGTCAGGCATCGGGGCCAAAGGCAACGACGGCGTCGCCAACAATGTCGCCACCACCCCCGGCGCGATCGGCTATGTCGAATTCGCCTACGCCGAGCAGAACAAGCTCACCTTCACCAGCATGATCAACAAAGCTGGCAAGACGGTCGCCCCGACCATGGGCGCCTTCCAGGCCGCGGCCGCCAACGCCGACTGGAGCGTGCCGGGCTTCTATCAAATCCTGGCCAATCAGCCCGGCGACGAGTCGTGGCCGATGACCGCCGCGACCTTCATCCTCATGTACAAGAAGCCGGTCAACGTCGCCGCCTCGAACGACGCCCTCCAGTTCTTCAAGTGGGCCTACGAGAAGGGCGACAAGATGGCGCAGGACCTCGACTACATCCCGATGCCTGACAATGTCAAAAAGCTGGTCGAGGCGATGTGGGATAAGGACATCCAGCAGAAATGATGGGTCAGGAAACGGCGCGGCGGCTCCGGCCGCGCTGTTTCCTGGGAACGCGCAAAGTTGAAATCGACGATGACCGCGACCACGCTCCAAACCCCTAGCGCCGCCCGCAGCTCGCCGATGGACCGCGCCCGCGCGCTCGCGCGGCTGAAATTCTCGGACAATGGCTTCCGCCTGTTGGCGCTTGGCGCCGCGGTCCTCGTTCTTGTGCTCCTGCTCGGGGTCGTGATCTCGCTGTTCATTGGCGCGCTGCCGGCGTTCCGCGAATTCGGAGTCAACTTTCTGTTCTCCGACGCCTGGAGTCCGCCCAAGGAGAAGTTCGGCGCGGCGACCGCGATCTACGGCACGCTCGTCACCTCGTTGATCGCCATGCTGATCGCGGTTCCGGTCGGCCTTGGCATCGCGGTCTTCCTCACCGAGCTCTGCTGGTTGCCGCTTCGTCGGCCTATCGGCGTCGCAATCGAGCTCCTCGCGGGAATTCCCTCGATCATCTACGGCATCTGGGGCGTCTATTATTTCCGGCCGGTGATGCAGGCCTATATCCAGCCTTTCCTCATCAACACGCTCGGCAATGTGCCAGTCGTCGGCTACCTCTTTGCGGGGCCGCCGCTCGGCTATGGCGTACTGACGGCGGGACTTGTGCTGGCGCTGATGATCCTGCCGTTCATCACCGCGGTGTCGCGCGACGTCTTCGACACGGTTCCGCCGGTGCTGAAGGAGGCCGCGTATGGCGTTGGCGCGACGACCTTCGAAGTCGTCGGCAACATCGTTATTCCCTATACGCGGGTCGGCGTCATCGGCGGGGTCATGCTCGCGCTCGGCCGCGCCCTGGGCGAGACGATGGCGGTCACCTTCGTCGTCGGCAACGCCACCAAGATTCAGGCCTCGATCCTTGCCCAGGGCACGACCATTTCGGCGATGATCGCCAACCAGTTCGCCGACGCGGATCCGGGGCTGTTCACCTCGTCCCTGCTCGCGCTCGGCTTCATCCTGTTCGTCATAACGTTCCTGGTTCTCGCCGCCGCACGCTTCATGCTCTCCCGCCTGGAGTTGAAGGCATGACGGCCGCGACCAGCCTCTATCCACGGCGCCGCGCGCGCAACGCCATCTGGACGGTCCTCGCCTACGGGGCGACGGCCCTCGGCTTGGCGATGCTCACGATCATCCTCGCCACCCTGCTGTGGAACGGCTTCGGCGGATTGTCGCTCGATGTCTTCACCAAGAATACGGCCCCGCCGGGAGTCGTCGGAGGCCTGCTCAACTCGATCGTCGGCAGTATCATCATGACGGCGATCGGTCTGGCCATTGGCGCGCCGCTCGGCATTCTGGCCGGCACCTACCTAGCGGAATACGGCGCGAACTCGCGACTCGCAATGGTCGTGCGCTTCATCAACGACATTCTGCTCAGTGCGCCCTCGATCATCGTCGGCTTGTTCATCTACGAGTTGCTGGTGGTGACGGTCGGCCATTTCTCCGCCCTCGCGGGCGGCGTCTCGCTTGCGGTGCTCGGCGCGCCGATCATGGTGCGGACCACCGAGGACATGCTCAATCTGGTGCCCAACTCCCTGCGTGAAGCGGCGTCGGCGCTCGGCATGCCGCGCTCGCTCGTGATCCGGAATGTCGCCTACCGCGCGGTCGCCTCCGGCATCATCACCGGCATTCTGCTGGCGATCGCCCGCATGACCGGCGAGACGGCGCCGCTCATCTTCACCGCGCTCGGCAACTCGCTATTCACGGTCGATCCGCGCGGACCGATGTCGGCCCTCCCGCTCATCATTTACGAATTCGCGCGCAGCCCCTACGCCGAGCAGCAGAGACTCGCCTGGACCGGCGCGCTCATCCTGACCTTCGCGGTGCTGGGGCTCAGCATCATGGCGCGCGTTCTCTCCGCCTCGATCAAGCAGAAGTAGGGTCAAAGGGTCATGCGCATGAGTAACGAAGTCTCTGCCCAGACGCCGCTCCAACGCGCCGCCCCGACCGCGGAAAAAGTCGTCCTGCGCGGCCTCAATTTCTATTACGGCAAAGTGCACGCCCTCAAAGATGTCGATCTGTCGCTTTACGAGGGGCAGGTGACGGCGTTCATCGGCCCGTCGGGCTGCGGCAAGTCGACGCTGCTCAGGGTGCTCAACCGCATGTACGACCTCTATCCCGGCCAGCGCGCCGAAGGCGAGGTGATGCTCGACGGCGAGAACATCCTCTCGCCCGGCCTCGACCTCAATCTCCTGCGCTCGCGGGTCGGAATGGTGTTCCAGAAGCCGACGCCGTTTCCGATG
Source organism: Roseiarcus sp. (assembly GCA_049584355.1). GTDB lineage: Bacteria > Pseudomonadota > Alphaproteobacteria > Rhizobiales > Beijerinckiaceae > Roseiarcus. The sequence goes on from JBAUXQ010000472.1 coordinate 5,383, forward strand.
ACGATCTATGAGAACATCGCCTTCGGCGTTCGCCTTTATGAGAGACTGCCGAAGTCCGAACTCGACGTTCGGGTCGAATCGGCGCTGCGCCGCGCCGCGCTCTGGACCGAGGTCAAGGACAAATTGAACGCCAGCGGCCTCAGCCTCTCGGGCGGCCAGCAGCAGCGCCTGTGCATCGCCCGCACAGTGGCGATCAGCCCGGAAGTGATCCTGTTCGACGAGCCGGCCTCCGCACTCGATCCGATCTCGACGGCGAAAATCGAAGAACTGATCGACGAATTGTCCGGCGACTACACGATTGCGATCGTCACCCACAACATGCAGCAGGCCGCGCGCGTCTCACGCTATACCGCCTTCATGTATCTGGGTCAGATGGTCGAATTCGCGGAGACCAATGCCGTTTTTACCTCGCCGCGCGACAAGCGCACCCAGGATTACGTCACCGGCCGCTTCGGCTAACGGGAGGCAACGCCGTGGTGGACCAGCATACCGTCAGAGCCTACGACAAGGATCTCGACCTGCTCGAGCGGCGCATCGCGGAGATGGGCGGCCTCGCGGAGAAAATGGTGATCGACGCCATGGATGCGCTCGCCACTGCCGACGCCGCGCTCGCCCATCAGGTTGTAGCGACGGATCCGCGGCTGGACATGCTGCAGCGCGAGGTCGAGGAGCAGGCTGTCCTGACGATTGCGCGCCGCCAGCCGGTGGCGATCGACTTGCGCGAGATCATCGGCGCCATTCGCGTCGCCGGGGATCTCGAGAGGGTCGGAGATCTGGCCAAGAACATCGCCAAGCGCTCGGTCAAGATCGGCCTCGAGTCCCGGGTTCCCCGCGCCATCGTCGGCATCAAGCACATGAACGACTTCGCGCTCGAACTGATGAAGGATGTGCTCGACGCCTACGCACAGCGCGACGTCGAGCGGGCGCTCGACGTCTGGGAGCGGGACGCCGATC